>JACQVA010000207.1 GCA_016210005.1 Deltaproteobacteria bacterium
TCCGATGTCGCCTCCCTGCGCCCGGTCCCCGGCCTTTGAGCACCCCGTGCGCTTGCCATCGAACCCCTAATCGCCCTACAATCCCCATAACACGTGGGGGAGCACCGTCAGTGATCAGCGGTTCAGTTCAACGGGGCCTTTCCGCCATCCGGCGGCAACCATCACCCCATCTCGCGCGCCGCCGGAAGTCATCTGGCTCTCGGTCGGGAACGCCGGGACCAACGCAATCAGACAGCTCTCCAAGACAACCGCGCTCGCATAGGGGCATTCATTACGAACGTGGAGGAGAGCTTGCTGATCCTTGAGCTATCCCCCCGCGGCATGCCGTGCAGCGATGTAACCGAATGTGGTTGCCGGGCCCAGGGTCGAGCCTGGACCGGGATAGGTGCGGCCCATCGCCGAGGCCGAACAGTTGCCGATTGCGTATAGGCCGGCGATTACGCTGCCACTCTCGGTGAGCACTTGCGCGTTGGCGTTGGTCTTGAGCCCGCCCTTCGTCCCCAACTCGCCCGGAAACGCCTCGATCGCGTAGAACGGCGGCTTCTCGATTGGTGCCAGGCACGGGTTCGGCGTCACGGTGGCGTCGCCGTAGTAGCGATCGAAGACCGTGTCGCCGCGGTGGAAGTCCGCATCCTTGCCGGTCCGCGCGTACTCGTTGAACTTGGTGATCGTCGACTTCAGCGATGCCGCGTCGATACCGAACAACGCGGCCACGCCCTCGATCGTGTCGGCCTTCTTCAGATACTCCTGCTTGAGCCGCTTGGACAGGCTCCAGTCGGGTTGCACGGAGCCTTGCAGGAACGGACCGCACGGATACTTGTAGCGATAGGTGGCGTCGAAGACCAAGTACGACGGTACGCTCGGGGTGTCGGGCTTGTTGTGCGCGTACATGGCGTTGACGACATCGACGTACGGCAGCGCTTCGTTGACGTAGCGCTCGCCGCGCTTGTTGACCATGATGCTGCCGGGCAGAGACTTCTCGATCACCAACATGCGGGCGCGTGCCTCGCCGGGCACCACCGTCGTCGGCCCCCACCACGCATCGTCCATGAGATCGACGGCGGCGCCGATCTTGATGCCCAGTTCGATCACATCGCCAGTGTTGTCGGGGTTGGCGCAGGTCCATTCAGCGCGCGTCGGATTGGGCAGATACTTCTGCCGCATGGTTTGATTCGACTCGAAACCGCCGGCGCCGAGGATCACGCCCTTGGTGGCACGGATGCGCAGGCGTTGCCCGTTGCGTTCGGCCGCAACGCCGACAACGCGCCCGTCCTGCACGATCAACTCGCGCGCCGGCGTGTGCAGCCACAATGGAATGCCGCGGTCGATCATCGACCGGCGCAGCATGGCGGCGAGCGCGTTGCCCATGGCGAGGCTGCGGTCGCGCTTCGACGTGAGGCGCCAGGGCAGGTCGAGCCAGTACCGGCTCATCAGCTTGGCGGTCAGTGCGATCCAGCCGGGCGCTCGGCAGAACAGCGTCCGCGCTTCCTTGATCGTCATGAAGATGCGCTCGGCGATGAGCGACTGAATGGCGCTCGGGCGCAGCTGGGGAAACTCGCCGCCGAGCTCCTTGGCGTGAATGCGGCAGGGCTCGACGCTGCGTCCGCCGGCACAGTAGCCAGGCGAGCCTGGGTAGTAGTCGGGGTACTCGGTCAGGATGTCGACCTTCACCCGGGTGTGGTCGCACAAGTACTTGAGCATCTCGGGCGCGGTCTTGATGAACGCCTGCAAGCGTTCGTCGGAGACCACTCCGCCGGTGGTCGCCCGCAGATACGCCATGGCGTCCTCGGGCGTGTCGGCGATGCCGGCAGCGGGCATGAGGTGGTTGTTGGGGATCCACAACCCGCCGCCGGACATGGCCGAGGAGCCGCCGTAGTACGCCCCCTTCTCGATCACCAACACCTTCATGCCGCGGTCGTAGGCGGTGATGGCAGCAACCATCGCCCCCGCCCCGGAGCCCACCACGAGTACGTCAACGGTGTCGGTCCAATCCTGCGCAGCCTGCTCGTTCATCGCGCCCCTCACTCGCAGCTACTTGCGAAACGTCGGAATGATGTCCGTGGCGAACCACTCGAGCCAGTCGATGCACTCGTTGAGATCGCGCGTGCCCATGGGCAGATGGACGATCGCGCCGTTCGCGCCCGCGCGCTGCAAGCGGTCGAGCAGCTTCATAACCTCGTCCTTGGTCTTCGGGATGCGAAACCGGCTCAGGTTCAGGCGGTCCTCGGGCGGGAAGTCCGCGAGCAACATCATCAGGGCGAACGGCCCGGTGCGATTCGCCTTCGCGCGCTGCTGGTTGATGTAGGCCATGCAGTCGGGAATCTCTTCCGGCAGCGTTAACCACGGGATCCAGCCGTCGCCGAGCCGTGCGGCGCGGCGCTGGATCGGTTTGGCGTCACCGCCGAGATAGATCGGCGGGTGCGGCTTCTGCGTCGGCTTTGGTTCGAAGATGACGTTCTCGAAGGAGTAGAACTCGCCGCGGTAGCTGGCCAGCTCGCTGCTCCACAGCTCGTGCATGATCTTCAGGTACTCGTCGCTGCGCCGGCCGCGTTCCGCGAACGACACGCCGAGGGCTTGGAACTCCTTCTGCAAGTGGCCGGAGGCCAGGCCGAGTGTCAGGCGCCCGCCGGAGAGCACGTCGACGGTGGCGATCTGCTTCGCGTACATCAACGGATTGTGATACGGAAGCACAGCGATGTAGGTCAGCAGCCGCACGCGGCTGGTGGCGCCGAGCAGTACGCCCGCGGCGCTGACAGCCTCGTAAAAGCGCGGCCCCTGGAACGGCACGACCTCGGGGATCTGCACGATGTGCTCCGACACCCAGAGGTAGTCGAAGCCGACAGCCTCGGCCCTGCGCGCGAACCTTAGGGTGTCGACAGCGGTGACCTGTGCTTCCCATGGGCTGGTGATGGACGGGTAGAGAAAAATCGCCGGAACGCGGATGGCGAACTTCATGACGGCCCCTCTCAGCTCTGCGGGATTTCCCACATCGGCGTCTTCGCCCAGCCGTCTTCGTACGGCGTGTAATACTTGAACTCAAACTTGAGGGAGCTCAGCTTCCACGTGCCGCCGACGCGCCGGAAGCGATCCTGGTAGATGCCCATGACCCAGACGGCTTGGTTCATCGGCTGGATCGTGGTCTGCGCGGTGAGGTACCAAGACCCGGACGCCTCGTCGCCGTGCACCTCGACGACAGGGTTGTGCACCATGTGGGCCATGAAGGACGAGGCGGAGCTGACCAGCTCGCGGAAGAAGTTACCCACGATCTCCTTGCGGCCGTGGTACGAGCCGAAGAAGCCGTAGTCGCAGACCGCGTCGTCGGTGAAGAGGCCCTCTAGCTCGTTCCAGTTGCGCGCATCGACCAGGTGGCAGTATCGGGCCTTCAGCGTCTTGATCGCTTCGAGATCCTGCAACTGGCGCAGCGCGGCGCGCAGCTGGTCAAGGTTTTCCATGTGTGATCCTCCTTTCGTTTCTGCGCCCGCAGTGACGCAGCTTGCGGATTGCACGCCTCCAACAGGCTGGCGTGCTGTGCGTACCAGAAAAACAGCAGTGCCGTCCAGGATGTCCGCCGACGGGCAGCGTGCGACAAGCTTGTAGGTCCCCCTCACGACGCCGTCTGATCAGATCGAGATCGACCGGTCCGGCGTTTGAAACCGTGGCAACAACGGCGCCAAGCCCGCCGGAGTCTGCTCTAAAAGCCCAGTCGGAGGGAGGGCGCCCCGCCCGGTCCCCGGGCTACCCGGCCCGTCCGGGCCGGCACTGAAGCCCCGCCGCCCCGCGTACCATCTGTCGCGTCCTCGTCTCGCGCAACCGCGAGCGGAGTGCGATGTCGTGTTGTTGACAAGAGAGTAGGTGAGGCAGTACTAGAAGCGTTAAACGCGCTCCCGAGGAAGCGATGAACCTTGTTGCACGACCGGTCGTAGTCGTTGCTGTCTTCTATCTCGGCGATGTCGTCTGGCAAGCCATGCCGCGGCCCCACGAGGTCACGAGCGCGGACGCCTTTCTCGATCGGGATGGCGACGGCGTCGCCGACAGCGCGGACAACTGTCCGGACGTGCCGAACATGACCCAGCAGGACACGGACGGTGACGGCCGTGGGGACTGGTGTGACGACGTCTGCAACGCGACGCGCGATCCGCACACCTGCACCGCGCCTCGACCAGGGTGTCCGGCGGGAGCGGTGCCGGTGAGCTGCTACGGATGCTGGAACGGGACGTGCGTCGAGTGGGGCGTTCGTTGCGGGATCGAGGCCTGCGCGCCGATGAATCCACGCTGAATAACGTCGCCGGGAGCGGACGTGCAATCCCGGGCTACAGAGGAGTCGAATCCATGAGCCGACGTCGAACGCCGATGGTATTCTACCTGCTCTGCCTCCTGCCGATCGCCGCGTCCTGTCGCTTGGTGAAGCAGGAGCCGGAGCCGCACGGGCAACGGCTGGAGATAACGGAGGGAATCGCGATCCGGCGGCCGCCGCGATGGCAACCCGCGGCGGTGCGTTACTCGAATGCCACCGAGATCGTCGTCCTGGAACCCGTGAAGGGAACGACAGCGCGTACGTTGATGACGACGGAGACACGCCGGGATCACGACGAGGCGGTTCGGCGGTTGGCTGAGATCGCGAGCGAGCGACCGGAGCGGGGCAGGTTCATCGAGGTGTGTGGGTGGCCCGCATTCGAGCGGCGCTACCGGGAGAATCTCCCGGTCCGCGGTCAAGACCGTCCGGAGTTGGGCAAGGAACAGACCGACTGGGCCACAACGGCGGTCGCGGTCGGGGAACGCGTCGTCCGGCTCGAGACGACGCTCGCTTTCGAGGCAGATCAAAACCTCATTGACGAAGCTCTGGCGATCGGGCGCGGGCTCGTGTGCAGCGCGCGGAGCGTCCCGGACGAGACGCGGCGGCGCCTCGACGATCTCCGGAAGACACCCGAGCCGGAAGACGAGCGCATGGATGCGCTCCCCTTCGATCCGACGCCCGTCAAGTTCCGTGATGAGGGCACGCCGCCCGTGGGGCTGCCCGTCAACGTGCAGAACGGTATCGGCGAGCTCGAGATCGCGGTGTCGAACAACGGACAAAACGTCGTGATCGCCGCCAACCCCGGCTACTCCTTCTCCACGAATGGGGGAGCGACGTTCACGCCCGTCGCGGGCGGGACTCCTGCGAACTTTCCGCGCGACGGCGATCCGTCGCTCGCGGTCGGCGCAAGCGGCAGATTCTATTACGGGTTCATCGGGTTCCCGAACGGCACCCCCGCGGCCGGCGGCGTGACGGGGTGTTCGACCGGCATCAGCTCCGCGACCCCACCAGCGCTGGGTGCGTTCGCATTCCTGAACCACGCGGTCCTCTGTCCACAGAGCGGTGCTGGTCTGTGTTTCCCTGACCAAGAGCACATCGCCGCGGACTCCCAGAACGCCGCGGCCGGGGGCGGCGACCGCGTCTATTCGGTGTGGAGGAATTTCACACCCGCTGGCCCGCCTCCTGCGACGTGCGGGGGCATCGGAAGCGGCTTCGTCACGCCGTCGATCGTCTGCTCCTCGAACGGTGGCGCCGCCTGGACGGCGCCGGCGGCCATCGCCGCGGGTGATTTCCCGAGGACCGCGGTGGCTCCCAACGGTACCGTGTATGTGGTGTACGCCAGCGGCACGAATATCATGGTGAACCGCTACAGCGCGTGTGACGCCGGTCTGACTCAGCAGACCGGTTTTCCCGTCACGGTGGCCGCGGCAGTCCCCAACGTCGTGTGCCCGCTGCCCGGGCTAGATCGCTGCAACGACGGTAACACGCTTTCGAGCCATACTGTCGCGGTGGACGATACGAACTCGAACCACGTGTACGTCGCCTACGCGACCAACACGGCAGTGGGTAACGAAAACGTCGTCGTCCGTGAATCAACGAACGGCGGGGTGACGTGGAGCGCACCAGTCACCGTGCATTCGGCGGCCACTGCCCGCCGCTTCATGCCCTGGGTGTGCAGCGAGGGCGGCAATGCGTTCGTCTCCTGGTACGACCGGCGCGCCGCGACCGCCGCGAACAACGACCGGACCAACTTCTACGTTGCGACTGCCTCGGTCGAAGGTGGAGCGTTGCAAGGTGGGCCGGAGCGCAACGTGACCGGCAATGCCGATCCGCAGTGCGCCAGTGGCTGGCCATGTCAGCCTCGCGCCATGGTGGATTCGGAGAGCTGCTCTGTCCAGCCGCAGGCAGCCGGCCGCTGCAGCGGCTCTGGGGCGCCGTGCGACTTCTCTACCCCGGCTTGCCCCGCGGGCCAAAACTGTCTCATTGGCAATGGATGTCCCAAGTACGGTGACTACAACGGGAGCGGGTGCGGCGGGGGTCGCTTCTACAGCGCGTGGGCATCCGCGACCGCCCCTGTTGGCCTGCCTGCCGCTGCGGGAATCCGAGTGTATTCGTCGGTCCTGGCGGCGTCGGACTTCTACGTGCGCGACTGGACCGACAGCCCCACGAGTGGCGATGACGGCGCCCAGCCGTCGACCCACCCGGTCTTCTATGCGACGAGCGACGTGTGGAATCGACGCGGCCCTTCGCCCGGGACGTTCATGAACGGCCAGCCGCAGAACGAAGACGCCGGCAACGGCGCCGGCAACATCGGCGACAACTGGGCGTTCGCGCGCATCCGCCGAAATTCGGCGCCGACGTCCGGCGACGCGGCGGTGCGAGCACACTTCCTGGTGTCGAAGCTCGGAACTGGCAGCAACTACGTCGACGCCGGGTCTGGTGATCCGGACGTCTCGTCCGCCGCGCCCGATCCCGTGACGATTTTCGACCCGGGCGTCACGGGCCCGATCACGACGGTTGCCTACCCCTGGCACCTGAATGCGGTCAGCTCGATGCACTTGTGTCTCGCGGTCGAGATATCTTCCGTCGGCGATCCGTTCATTGCACCGAGTCTGCTCGGGTTTGCACCTGGGTGGCCCGCCACCGACACCAAGATCCTCAATGACAACAACAAGGCCCAGCGGAACATGGGACTGTCGACGACGCCCGCGAGCGGCGCGTCGGGCAGCGTCGGGTTCTACGCGATCGCCCACAACGCCGCGACCTTTCCGCGCGACATGGAGATCCGCTACCGAACCGACCCGAGGTACCTCGCGGGATTCGAGGGGGCCCGCGTCGAAGTCGTCGGGGAGGATGCCCGCGCGTTCAAGCAGGATGACGTTCTCATCCTGCGCAACATGATGCCGGGAGAAAACCGATGGCTTGGACTGACGTATCGCCCGCCGCCAGGCCGGCGCGGGGATCTCGCGTTGGTACACTTCTACGAGATCGTCGACGGCGAGCCCGTCAACGGCTTCTCGCTCGGAGCGCGGCGCGGTTCGCTGGACGCCGTCATCGCCGACGCACGGCGCCTGGAGAACTCGATCGTGCGACGCGCGGGCGCGTTGCTCGGTCGAGAGCACACGAGCACCCTCGGGCGCGAGGGTGACGCGGTCGGGGCCATCGACGCCAGACGGTACGCCGCCGAGCTTGAGTCACGTGTTCCAGCACTCCGGGAAATCCTCGACGCGACCGTTGGCGGCGCCAAGGACGTGTTCGGGCTCCGCGAACAGCTCGAAGAGGTGCGGCGGGGGGAGGGGAGAACCGAAGATGTCGCGATGGCGCACCTCACGCTGCTCAATCGCCTGGATGCGCAGCTGACTATGCGCGAGCTGGACGACGGCGATGTGGCCGACATCCCGCAGATGGTGCGGTGGCAGCGTCAGCTCTACGGGAGCATCGCCGCGCTCCGCAATCTTCCCTGCGCAAGACCTCTCGTCCGCGAGTCCGGCGCGTTCGTGAAGGCCTACGGCGAGCGGCGCGCGACCGCCGTCGACTATCCGAAGCTCATTCGCGCGCACCGCGCGTGCTACGAGCAGAGCGCGAAGGCGCTCGACGATCGGGCGCCCGGTCTAGAGGCGACGGTGACCCGGCTTGGCGAGGCCGGGCCATCACTCGCCGCGGTCCAGAAGGCCCATCGCGCCATGTTGATCGAGTTGCAGAACGTGGCGACGGTGCCGCGCTAGGTCGACGCACGACGCTCAATTCGAGCGGGCGCGGAACCCAACCCGTCGTTCCGCGTCGTGCCGGCCGCGGAAGTAGCGGGCTTCCCAGCAGCGGCCGTTGCTGAGGAGTTACGCGCGGAGGTTTGCGGGCGTCGTCGCGGGGCGCGTGCCGAGGACCCCCTGGCCCAGCGCGGGAATGACGACGCCGCCGGGGGCAGCGGCGGGCAGGCGGCCGCACCCCTCCATTCGCTTGCCGGTTGAAGGAATCTAATCTTGGGTAAATGCACCCGTTGTGGGCTGTGAGCTGAGGGGCTTGACTCTTTCGCGCCGATAAGACATCCGCAACCGACGCCGCCGCCGGAACGTTCGCACGGGATCGGAGAGGAGAACGCGCATGGCTCGCCCGGATCATTTCGTTGCTCTGACCGAATGCCATTTGCTGAACGAGGCGACGCTGGCGGAGATCGGGTACTTCCCGAACTTCCACCGCTGGTGGCAGAGCGTGGATGCCGTGATGCGGACCTGGGCCGACCGGAACCTGGCCGAGGGCGGCGACATGCCTCGCCCGCGCGCGGCGGAACTGATCAAGTACATGGACCAGGCTGGCGTCGATGTGACCTTTATTCTGCGCGAGCCGGCCATGAACATCAGCGGCTACACGGCGCCGTTGTCGTCTAACGCCTTCATCATGCAGGAGATCGCGCCGTACCCGGAGCGCATGTATCTTGAATGCAACGTCGGCCCGATCCTGCGGCGCGGCGTGCAGCACGCGATCTGGGAGTTGGAGCACCTCGTGAAGAACTGCAACGCCAAGCTGTGCAAGGTCTACGCGCCGGAAGACGACGGGCCGCTGAACGACCCGCGGCTCTGGCCGTTTTACGAGAAGTGCTGCGCGCTGGATATCGCGGTGACGATCCACACCGGCACTGCCTACGTGCTGCCCCATCCCGACGGGCTCACCCGGCCGCTGCTGCTGGACGACATCCTGATCGACTTCCCCGAGCTGAAGGTCATCGCCTATCACATGGGCTGGCCGTACACCGAGGAGCTCATCGGCCTGGCGGGCAAACACAAGAACCTCTATCTAAGCATGTCGGGCATCGTCGGCTGGTACGCCCGCGCACCGCACCGGGGCTATCACGCCATCGGCGAGGCGTTGCAGTGGGCGGGCCCCGACAAGATCGTCATGGGCCTGGACATGCCGTTCGACGAAACCAAGCGGATCGTCGACTTCATTCGCACCCTGCAGATCCCCAAAGAGCTGCGGCAGCAGTGGGGCTATCCCGAGATCACCGATGAGATCCGATCCAAGATCCTCGGTCTCAACCTGGCGAGGCTGGCGAAGATCGAGCCCGCCAAGCGCGTCGCCCCGCCAACGACCGCGACAGCGGCGCTATCCAAGTAGTGTCCGCGCCCGCACGCCCTCACCCAACCTTCTCGCAGAGAAAGCGGAACAGTCCTCGATCCCGGTCGATATCCTTGCCCTCGCTGCACTCGGCCTCTGCCGATGCGCTCAGGTGACGACTTCGCACTCGAGGCCGAGCGACTGGAAGCGATCGACGATCTTCTGCACCCGTTCGGGCGGTGGCGGTTTGAGGTCGCCGGGCTCGTAGGCTCGATCCAGCATGGCGTACTTGTTCATGCCGAAGCGGTGATACGGCAACAAATTCACCGGCACGTGCGCGCCCAGCTTACGAATGAAGCCGGCAATCGCGCTGACGTTCTCCTCCGAGTCGGTGTAGCCGGGAATCAGCGGCATGCGCGCGATCATCCGAATGCCGCGACTGACGACGTACTTGGCGTTCGCGAAAATCTGCTGGTTCGAGCGCCCGGCAATCGCCGTGTGGGCAGCGCGGTCGTGGATCTTGAGGTCGAACAGCACCAGGTCGGTGTAATCGAGCACGCGCTCGAGCGCCCGCTTCGGCGCCGCCCCGCAGGTATCCAGCGTGGTATGGAACCCGGCCTCGTGACAGCGCTTGAACAACGCGGCCACGAAGCGCGCCTGGGCCAGCGGCTCGCCGCCGGAGCAAGTAACGCCGCCGCCCGAGTTGCGATAGTACGCCTGGTCCTTCTTGATTTCTTCCAACACCTCGTCGAGCGTGCGTTGGTCGCCGAGCACCCGCAGGGCGCGCGGCCCGCACACCTCGACGCACTTGGCGCAGTTGTCGCACAGCCTGCGGTCGATGATGACGCCGCCGGCGGAGTTGAGGGCGATCGCCTTGCGGTCGCAGACCTCGACGCAGCGGTTGCAGTGATCGCACAGCGGATCGCTGTGCCCGACTTCGGCGATGCTCAGCTGTGATTCCGGGTTGGCGCACCAGGGGCAGAGCAACGGGCAGCCCTTGAGAAAAACCGTCGTACGAATCCCCGGGCCGTCCTCGGTGCTGAAGCGCTGGATGTTGAAGATGCGGCCGGTGACGACGCGATCTTCGAGGTCTTCGGTGAACAGTCCGTCAACCACGCGCGGGGATGGGCTGGCGGAACCGATTGGCTCCGTCGGTTGAGCGCCAGACAGTCGATACGGGCTGGTCCCCACGCTCATGGTTGTATCTCGGGTTGGGTTTGTCGCCAAGACGCGCAGGGGCGGCCGCCGGCCGCCCCTGCGGTACGCTCACAGCACCTGTTCGGTGCGGCTGATGATCTCGTCCTGGACGGCCGGCGTCAGCTCGACCCAGAAGGCGCTGTAGCCGGCCACGCGCACCACCAGGTTGCGGTACTGCTCGGGGTGTTTCTTCGCTTCCAGCAGCGTCGCCTTGTCCAGAATGTTGAACTGGACGTGGAAGCCGCCCTTGTCGAAGTACGTTCCCATCAGCTCGGCGAACTTGTGCGCGCCCTCCTTCTTCTTGAGCATGCCGGGCGCGAACTTCATGTTCAGCAGCGGGCCTTCGATGAACATGTTGTCGAGCTTGGTGACCGAGTTCATCGTTGCCGTCGGGCCTTTCACATCGCAACCTTGCTGCGGCGAGGCGGAGGCGTCGGCCAGCGAGGTGCCGGCCTTGCGCCCGTTGGGCAGCGCGCCGGTGGCCTTGCCGGCCCAGGTCGACCAGGCCGCGCCCTGGCGGAACATGGTGAAGCGCCGTCCAAACCCGTCGCGGTACGACTGGCACTTGTCGATGGTGTACTTCCACATCTTCACGTGCAGCGAATCGGGCTCGTCCTCGTCGTTGCCGTACTTCGGCGCCGCCAGCAGCGCGCGCCGCAGCGCTTCGTGCCCTTCGAAGTCGGCCTTCAGCGCCTCGAGCACGTCGGCCATGGTGGCCTTCTTGTCCTCGAACACCACCTTCTTGATCGCGATCAGCGAATCGCTGGCGTCCTGCAAGCCGCGATCGACGAAGCACCACGCCTCGAGCTGCTGGTAACGGCCGCCGCCGCGGGTGGCGTCCTTGCCCTCGCCGACGCAGTCCTGCAGGAAGGCGGAGATGAACGGGAAGTAGTTCGAGTCCTCGTAGTACACCTTCTCGATGGCGCGGAAGTTGTTCAGGCTGTACTCGTAGAAGTGATCCACCTGCTTGCGGTAAGCGTCGTAGAGCTCGTCCCAGGTTTGGAAGCCGCGCGGATCACCGGTTTCGATCCCGAGCTTGACGCCGGTGTGGGGATCGACGCCGTTATTCAGCGTGATCTCGATCAACTTGGCGTGATTGACAAACGAGACCACGGCGTTGCGCACCCAGGCGAAGCTCTTCGGGTACGAGGTATTGATGCAGCCGGCCATCGCCCAGTCGCGGGCATCGTCCCACTGCACGCCGCGATCGAGCAGGTACTCGGTGCCGAGGCGATCGTTGAACCAGGCGGGAATGCCGGCGCCGTGATCGCGGTTGCACTCGATGCCTTTCTGCAGCAGCTCGGGCGCCATGGCGCGGTGGTAGCGGATGGAGATGTGGGGCTGATGCGTCTTGAGCTGCTTGGCCACCTGCAGGATCAGGCACGACAGCTCGTTGGCGCCGTCGCGCCCATCGCGGCCCTGTCCACCGAGAGTGACATTGGCGAAGTAGTTCGACTGGGCGATCTCCTGATGGAACCGCTTGCCGAGCAGGCCCATGAACATGAACGGCTCCATCGAGGTCCACTTCATGAACATGCAGCCCATCAGCTCGGCCGCCTCCTGGCGGGTGATGCGGCCCTCGTTGATGTCGCGGGCGTAGTACGGCCACATGTACTGGTCGAAGCGGCCGATGAAGGCGTTGGTGTTGGCCTTCTCGATGTCGTGCCCGACGGCGATGAACCAGTAGGTCTGCAGCGCCTCATGGAAGCTGCGGGCCGGATTTGCCGGCGCCCACTCGCAGGCCTCGGCGATCCGCTCCAGGTCGCGCTTGCGCTCCGCGTTCTGCTCCGTTGCCGCCAGCTCGCGGGCGCGGGCGGCATAGCGGCGCGCGTGGGCGATCATCGCCTCGACCACGATGATCACGGATTCCAGCCACTCGATCTTCTCGTTGTCCTCGTCGCTCAGCCCGCTACCATTCACGCTGGCCTTGATGCGCGCGATGTGGTCTTGGGCTTCGCGGATAACGCCGTTGAAGCCGATGGCCAGCACCTTGTCGTAGTCCGCGCCCGGCGTGAAGCACATCGGCGTGTACGGCTGGCACATGCCCATGCGGGCCTCGCCGACCTTCTTCCACAGCCCGCCGTCCAGCGCCGTGATGATCTCCTCGGCGCGCTTGGCGACGTACTTGTCCTTCCAGTAATCGCAGGCGGCCAGCAGCCGGGCCTTGTCTTCCGGCTCCAGCACTGCCTCGGTGGTGGGCGACGCGGTTGTTGGCGGCTCGTGCTGATTCAAGATCCACGCGAGGTTGAGCGGCGCCAGCTCGACGTTCGGCAGCGCGCCGCGCAGGTAGCGCGTCGAGCCCCCGACCAGCAGCTCGTTGTCGCGGATCGCGATGGTCATGTTCAGGAGGACATTGGCGAAAGCCTTTGCCCGCCGCTTGGAGGGATGCTCGCCGTCGGTCTGCTTGTACGACTCGAGCATGAGCCAGGCGCGCTCGCCGTCCACGCTCGGCCGGGCGTCGAAGTACGCCTGTCGCAATTGCTCGATCCTGGGGCTCAACGCGTTGAGCTTGTCGATTTCATCGAGCGGTATCCGCTCCCGGACCGCGGGCGGTTCTTTGCGCGTTGTCGGGGTGCGGTCGGGGAGAACCTTCGGAGCAATCGATTGTGCGACAGCGGTTTCCATCATCCAGATCCTTTCGACGGCGCCAACGCCGCGGCAGTGCTCGTGCGAGGCGCTTAGCCAGCGACCGGATTAGAGCACTTCTTCCCTGCCGCCGTCCAAGACAATGTTCTCATGGAATCCATACAAATCGGGTATGCAGTCCCCTCTGGAGTGCGGCGGCTCGCCGCTTTCGCGCGGGCCAAGCGACTTGCAGACCACCCCACAACCCCGGCCCAAGCGGGAGCAAGCTCCCGCACTCCAAAGTGAGCTGACGATGGCGCGCAGGCACCAACGCCGTTGCGGTGGACGCCGTCGTTCACGAGGACAAGCGCAAGAACATCCGACCGAAGAGCAGCGCTCCTTCGTGACCGCGGCCGGATTGCCAGGCGAAGTCCGGCACAGTAAGGGGAGTACTGGTTAGGACGCGCTGCTCACCGCGGCAGCGCACCTTGTCGACCGACGCTTATGGCCTGGCCCAGGGAACAGACTCCACCGCGCCAACATAGCCGCCCCGTTGTAACCGATTGCTGTACACTCCTCTGAAGCCGAACAGACTCAGCAAGCTCATTTCGAGGTACCAGAGCCCAAGTCGCCAGGCGTCCTCGCGCACTTCAAAGGCGCTTAGAGACCTTGCCTTGTTGAGCTTCTCCTTGAACTCCTCGCTCCGCTTTGGGTGCACGAGGCTGTTCCTCACGAAGGCGAACCGCTCGGGGCCGTCGGATGGTTTATCGAAGGGTAGCGCCGCGACATTGGGGAGCAGCGGTGGAACCGCCGTCGGAATACCCAGGCACGTGAGGAGTCCCCTGAGCTTCTGAGCAGCAGAGAGGGACCTGTCGAACGGTTTCTCGGGGGTGCCTTGACCCACAACGAAGTGCATCCACGACAGCAGTTCCAGTGCGACCTGTGTGCTGACAATGCTGCCTTCGAGCGAGCCTGCGTTCACGTTTGCTTCGACGTACCAGTGGATCGCAAGCCTGATAGCCTCCCTCCAGTTGGGATCGGTCCATTTGGCCATAAATCCCGGGAAAGCCCCAGCTAACGACTCCGGATGGTGCACGTCGGTCCAAGACAGAACGGCACGATGAGGAGTGGCCCGCCCAGCGGCCCACTCGGACCAGACTCGGTAACCGCCCGCGTCGTACGCTACGCGCAAGATCCCGGGACTCCAGAAGCCGCGGGCGAATGACAGGAAGTAGTTCAGGCCGCCCAGGAAGTCGTCCGCCTCAGTGATCGGGAAGGAGCCACCGTCCGACCGCTCGACGCTCGCGAGGTGAGTTATTGCGTAGCCGTTCTGTGCGCAGGTTGCCTCCTGAAGCTGCTCGAATCCTCGCACGGCATCCATCGTGACTTTCCATCCCTCGGCTTCCAAGACCAGTCTGTCACTCGACGAGGTCACGGACTTCGGCGTGACGCGCCTTACCGGAGTACCGATGAACTCACGAAAGTTGACGAAGTGGATGAGAAGTCGGCGAAGGCCGTTCCCAGAACCGTGGCGTACAGGGTGGAATATGTTTCCAGCAATCCGGGTACTCGCAGCCCCACGGAAGTGGTCGATGTTCGCCGGGACGCAAAGATTGATCGTTGGCCCATTGATGATCGCTGGCCCCGTGCTGAGGAATGGCGAAGCGGCCTGCGTTGTGACGGTGAATCCAATGCGAGGAAACGGGAGCCATTCGAGCCGGATCGTGCCATTCCCCTCCACGCAATTCTTACCTTGAGTGATCTGAAGGGGACCTTCGTGCAGCTTGATGGATTGGTTCGGTCGCCGGGTGCGGTACACGGGGGCCAGCGGTCGCGGCACGCCACGTAGTTTCTTCAGGGTCTCGCGTCGCACCGCATTGCGCGACCCGCGGCCGTCCTTCATTCCGGTTCCTTGGTGGGCATGAGTACCGTAAAGCCCTCTTGGGCAAAGTGGTGGTCGTTGGCCAGCACCTCCGTCACGGATTCCAACGACATCGCGTTCATCGACACGCAGTCCGTAAGGCTGTACTGCTTGTCGAGGCGTTGCCCATACAGATCCACACCTCGGAGGAAGGAATCGCGCGACTGGGGTAGGACTCTCACGTTGGGATTCTCCATGATCGCACGCACCATGCGCACCGCTTGCCGGCGAAGCTGCTCGCCGCCCGCGGCGAGGCTCGTCAAGAACTCGGTGAGCACCTCGTCAGTCGTCACGATGATGGCTGGCCCCAAAGCCGCGCGTGCTCGCTTGGCGGCATCCGCCCATTGATCGCCCGGTCGGACGATGGCAACCCAGTAGAGTGTGTCCGCGAACACCAGCCTCATTGCCGAGGCCAGCCATAGAGATAGTGGTCCAGGTTATCGCTAAGGTCGTTTGGTAGCTTGCTCCACTCCTCGGGGGGAACCTCTGCAGCCAATCCAGCAAGCACGTCTTCAACGGGAGGCGCAGCGCTGTCATAGCTCGGCTCACTGATCGGCTGCGGATGTAGTTGGTCCACGCGCGTGATCCGCAAGACCTTGCCCTGCGCCGACACCTCTCCGCTTCCCGTTACCCGGAGCCGACGAGTCCTGTGACCCTTCAGGGCATCTGTAACCTGTTCCTCTTGATCCGGGAAAAAGGGAACCGTGACGCTGGTCCGTTCGTCCAGCCACAGCTGAAACCGTCGCTGGCGGACGTCGGCTTCGAGCACTTCGCCGGTTACATCGATGAAGCTTTCGTGCTCAGGTTCGGCGAAGCTGGCCAAGCGGGATCGCGACACGGCTGTGAACCGCGTCGGTTCTCTACCGCGCGCCGTAATCTCGACGCTCTCGTCGTCAGTGAGTCCCTGTCCCCACTTTAGGTATTCGGGGATCAGCGACCGGGGAAACTTGTCGGGGAGCGGCGCATCTCGATCGAGCGCGCGAACGACATCCCAAGCCAGCGCAATTGCCTCGTCGACCTCCGTTGGCTCACGCTCATACAGTTCGTACTGAGGTTCGTCGATCAGCACTTCCAGCGGTGCCACCGCACTGCCTTCTTCGATTCGCCGCAGGCACAAGCGAGTACGGTCTTCGAACCGTTTCGGAAGTCTCTCACGATCCGGATTGGCCGTTCGCCACAGTGCCTTGGCGGTTTCGGCGACCATCCGCTGGAACTGGGTCAACTCGGCCAGAGCCGTGAGATCCAGCGCATGATCGCGAAACCGGTCCCCCTTGAAGGTCAGCCGGACGACCTCTTTCCATTGGCCAGCCATGTCTCCCTTCCGCTCTAGCGCCTGCCTTGGCTATTGCCAGCAACAAGCTACGACCATAGCGAAGTCCTTACGTACCTTGCAACAACCCGCAAGGGTCGGGAAAGGGTCCGGGGGAAACCCCTCACGCTGATCACTGTTCAACTAGGCCGCCACGCCTACTTCGCCGGCACCGACGAGCCCTACGACAAACTCAAGATTGCTGTAGACCCCGCTGAAGCCGACCAGCCTAAGCAAGCTTAGTTCGAGGTACCAGAGTCCAAGTCGCCAGGCTCCGCTCAACGGCAGGCGATTGGTCTTCGGCATCGCTCCAGGAGATGTCTCCGGTGATTTGTTTCGTCTCGTCGGCTGGGAGTGCTTCGAATTCGGCCCGCGTCATGGTTTACATTATCGCCCGTCTGGGAGCCTGACTGCAACCGCCGCCAGCTTGCTACCGGGCGACTCGCTACTGTGAGGCGTGCGCGTCCTCCGCCTCTTGGAGAGGGGGAATCTCGCCGACGTGGCCCCCGCCACCGGCAAGGTCGCCATCAGTGCGATCAACCACTGCGGGGATGATGCGCCCAAGGGTCCCCTTGGGTGTCCCGGGGCAGCATGCTACTAGCGTTGCCCGACATGCCCGTTGCGAATGCGAAACAGCCGCGTTGGATATCGCCTGGGGTGCGATCCGCGCTCGCGGGTTGAGCGGTGACGGGTTGGTCGGTGGGATCGGAGGAGCGCTATGGAGCTACGGGTCATTGGCGCTGGACTGGGGCGCACCGGGACGATGTCACTCAAGCTCGCGCTGGAGCAGCTGCTGGGTGCGCGCTGCTACCACATGATCGAGGTGTTCGCGCACCCGGAACACGTGCCGGCGTGGCACGCGGCGGCTCGGGGTACGATGCCCGACTGGCGGGCACTGCTGGCGGACTACGCGGCCACCGTCGATTGGCCGGCAGCGTCGTTCTGGCCCGAGCTGAGCGCCGCGTTTCCCGAGGCGCTGGTGCTGCTGTCCGCGCGCGATCCCCAGGCGTGGTGGCAAAGCGCGAGTGAGACAATTTTCCCGGTGAGCGTGCGCGAGACCGGCCCGTGGCGGAACATGATCGATGCCGTCTTCAGTACCCGCTTCACCCTGGCATTGAACGATCGCGCCGCTGCCATCGCCGCCTACGAGCGTCATTACGCCGCAGTGCGGGCAGCGGTCCCGTCCCACCGCCTGATCGAGTGGCAACCGGGAGATGGTTGGCTGCCGCTGTGCACCGCGCTCGGCGTGCCGGTGCCCGAGGAGCCGTTTCCGCGCGTGAACACCCGCGCCGAGTGGCAGGCCGGACACGGTGGTGCCGGCGGCGAGTGAGGCGTGGCTCGCCCCGCGTTGATTAAGTCGATGGATTGGTTCTAAGAACGGAGGCGAAGAACAGGTTCGGCTATGGCGCAGATGCAGCGTGCAGCGACGGCGGCCACGGATCCCCCGGAGACCATCGCCATTCGTGAGGGTGAAGATTTCGATCACGCGCGGCTGGCGGAGTACTTGAAAGGCCGTGTGCCTGAATCCGAGCGCGAGCTGGAAGTCGTCCAGTTCGCCGGCGGTCACGCCAACCTGACGTACCTGCTGCGCTACGGCGAGGTGGAGTACGTCTTGCGCCGACCGCCGCTTGGGCCGGTGGCGCCCGGTGCGCACGACATGGGCCGCGAGTACCGCGTGCTCTCGGTACTGTACCGGGGCTACCGCTACGCCCCGCGTGCGTACGTCTATTGCGAGGATCCGACGATCATTGGTGCGCCCTTCTTCATCATGGAGCGGCGTCGCGGCATTGTCGTGCGCCGAGCGATTCCGTCACAGTTCGGCGGCGGCGAGGATGCGGTGATCAACCGGCGGATCAGCGAGGTGGTCATCGACGCGCTGGCCGACCTGCACAGCACCGACGCGGCGGCGGTCGGGCTGCACACGCTGGGAAATCCGGAAGGCTTCATGCGCCGGCAGATCGACGGCTGGATGAGGCGTTACGAGCGCGCCAAGACGAAGGAGGTGCCACTGGCCGACGAGATGTCGCGCTGGCTAGGCGAGCACCTGCCGCCATCACCGGCGCCGGCGCTGCTGCACAACGACTGGCGGCTCGATAACATGATGCTCGATGCGCAAGACCCGGGTCGCTGCGAAGCGGTGTTCGACTGGGACATGTGCACGATGGGCGACCCGCTCGCCGACCTCGGCACGCTGCTGGTGGCGTGGCTGGAAGCCGATGACCCAATCCCCGACCCCGGCCAGGTTGTGATGCCGTCGATGGTGCCGGGTTTCATGACGCGGGGTGAAGCGGTGGAACGTTACTGCCGCCGCCGCGGCATCGACGTCGCCAACGTGCCCTACTACTACGTCTTCGGCTTGTTCAAGATGGCGGTGGTGCTACAGCAAATCTTTCACCGCTATCACCTGGGTCAGACCAAGGACGAGCGCTTCCGCGTCTTCGAACAGGGCGCCGAGGTGTTGTTCTGGCGCTCGCAAGAAGTCAGCCGCACGCTCTCCGTGTAGCCCGCGTCGCGCCGCCCAAGCGGAGCCGCAGAGCAAAGGTGGCCCCGGCGGCGCTTACGGCGCCGTTTGTGCCAGTGCCCGCGGTTGGTAGATCGCCGTGTGACGAATGCGCTGGAGCGGGCGGTGCGGTTCGGCGGCAACCAGGACGTCGATCACCACGAACTGGTGCCCGTTGCGTTCGTAGCATTCGAGCACGCGGCTGCGCGCACTGACGCTGTCACCGTAGTGCGCCAGCGAGTAGTGCGTGACCTCACTAGCGGTGTGAATCCAGGGGCCGAGCTTGACGTTCTGCACCAGGACCTGATTGGCGAGACCGAGCAGCAGCGCCGGATGGGCTACGCCGTCGGGGCCGCGGTAGAGCGCGAGATCGTCGCGGACACTGCCGGCGAAAGCGGCGCACTGCACCGCGTCGAGTTCAAGCATGACGGTGCCGAGCACCTTGCCCGGAGCGAGCGCGACCGCCGAGGCTGGTGGCCGCTCGCTGGGCAATGCCGCAAGCGGGTAGTGCTCGAGTCCGGGCGGCGGTACGGCGGTGGCCGCAAATGCGGCCGTAGCGCGAGCGCAAACAGTGGCGTCGGGCCGCTCGGCTGTAAGTTCGAAGGTGATCGGTTCGCCGGGGTGGCGCGTCAGCGGCAACGCCTGGACGGTGATTTCCTCGTCCTCGTAGCAAGGTTGCAGCAAGCGCACGCTGGCGCTGCCGCGAGCTAGCCACGCCAGCCCAAAGTGCGCCACCAGCGGTCGGGTGAGATAGCCGTAGACGCAAATGCCAGGCACCAAACCGCCGGAGAAGCCGTATTGCCTGGCCACGGCGTTATCGTGAATCTTGTTCTCGGCGTGCGCGGCGATGTTGTGCGCGCGCACACAGTAGGTGGCCAGCGGCGCGGCCAGCGAAAGGTTGACGGTCTTGGTCATTGTGCATCCGGGCGCCGCGGCGCCCGGCGGCCGCCTACTTCTTTTGCTCCATCTCCTGGCCGCAACACTTGATCGTGCCGGCACCCGCTTTCGTGACAATGACTTGGGAGCCGCACTTGCTGCAGATGTACATTTTGCCTAGTTGGTTTGCCATCGTTCCTCTCTCTACGTTCACAGCCGAACGAGTTCATCGTTCCGGCCTCGGGTTAATCGCCGCGAAACGCCGGCCGCCGCTTTTGCAAGAAGGCACGCACGCCTTTGGCGCGATCGGCGGTTGTCTGTAGCAAGACATAGAGGTCTTCCTCAAGTCGGATGCCATGGTCGAGCGGGAGGTCGAGCCCGTGCAACACCGCTTCCTTGGCATAGCGCAAAGCGATCGGACCGCGGGCGGCCAATTGCGCCACCGCCCGGCGCAAGTCGGCGGCGAAGCTGCTTGCTGCCAACACCCGGGTGGCGAGCCCGATCCGCTCGGCCTCGGCGGCCTCTACCGCACGCCCGCTGAGCAACAACTCGAGCGCACGCATGCGGCCGATGATGCGGGGAAGGCGCTGGGTGCCGCCTTGCGAGGGCAGCCGGCCGTGCGCCAACTGCGGCAGCTGCAAGCGTGCGCGCGGCGACAGGAACCGCAGATCACAGGCGAGCGCCAATTCGCAACCCTCAGCAATGGCATCGCCGTTGACGGCCGCGATGACCGGTACGCTAAGGCTGCCGATGGCCGCCACCCAGCGGCAACGCCGCTCCCACGCGCCGCCGTCCTCGACCCCAACGCAAAACGACTTGCCGGCCGCCCCCAGCACGACCAAACGAATGCTGTCGTCCAGCTCGATGGCTTCGGCCGCGCTGATCAGTTGTTGCGCCAGCGGCTGGGTGATGGCATTGCCGGCCGCCGGGCGATTCAGCGTCAGCCACGCGATGCTGTCGCGCACGCTGAAGAGCAGCGGCGCGGCCGCCGGCTTTGATGTTGCCTTACGGGTCATCCTTGCTGTTTGTCGCTGCCCGAGTTTGCCCGAGGCTGCCGTGCTCGCTGCTCAACCTCAGCTCGCGAACTGACCGCGCAAATCCTTCTTGAGGATCTTGCCCATCGGGTTCTTGGGCAGCTCGTCCATGAAGTGGATGACCTCGGGCTTCTTGAAACTGGCCAAGCGCTGGCGGCAGAACTCGGTCACCTCGCCGGCCGACAGGGTTGTGCCCGGGCGCGGCACCACTACCGCGCAGACCTTTTGTCCCCACTCGAGGTCCGGGATGCCGATGACCGCGGCTTCCTCGATGCCCGGGTGCGAGTACAGCACCGACTCGACCTCGGCCGGGGCGATGTTTTCGCCGCCGCGGATGATCATGTCGTCCTTGCGCCCGGCCAGGAAGATGTAACCGTCGGTGTCGATCCAGCCCATGTCGCGCGTCGGCAGCCAGCCGTCCTCGACCAAGGCCGAGGCGGCCTTGGTGCCGTGATTGGTGGCGTAGCCCTTCATCACGCGCGGCGTACGCACCCACAACTCGCCGACTTCGCCGCTCGGCAGTGGCTGACCGCCGTCATCGACCACGCGCACCTCGACGTCGGGCAGCGGCTTGCCGATCGACACCAGCCGCTTGAGGCGCAGTTCGACCTGTGCCCGCTCGCCTTCGAGGCGGTGGTCATCAGGGCCGAGCACGGTCAGGGTCGAGGTGGTCTCCGTCTGTCCGAAGGCGTTGACGAAACCGACCGTCTTGGGGAACATCTCGAGGGCGCGGCGGATGACGGGGAAAGGCATGGCCGCGCCGCCGTAAGACAGGTTCTGCAAACTCGTGAGATCATACCGGTGAAATTCGGGGTGATCTATGAGCTGCTTGACCATCGTCGGCACCAGGAACGCGTGCGTGACCTGTTCCCGCTCGACCGTCTGCAGCCACTCGGCGGCGTCGAACTGCCGCGTCAGCACCAGCTTGCGGCCGGTGAAGAGGTTGGTCATGACGTTGGTGGCGCCGGCGATGTGGTAGAGCGGCACGCACAGCAGTGAGGCCCCGCGCGGCGTGCCGTCGGCCAACTCGACGTTGGCCGTAACATAGGCGGTGAAATCGTTGAACGTCAGCATCACGCCCTTGGGCAGGGCAGTGGTGCCGCTGGTGTACATGAGGATGGTGGTGTCATCGTCCTCGATCTCACGCTCGGTGAAATCGGGCGCGGCCTCGGCGACCAGCGTGTCGTGGTGCAACATGCCCGCCTGCCGGCTTTCGATGGCAATGCAGGTCTTGATCGTCGGCAATCTCGGCAGCATATGCTGGGCGGCCTCGAGATAACGATCGCCGACGAACAGCACCTTGGTGTCGGCGGAGGCGAGCATGTACTCCAGCTCGGGCAGCTTGGCGCGATAGTTCACCGGAATGAACACGGCGCCGAGGGCGGCGGCGGCGAAGTAGGCCTCGACGTAGTGGGCCGAGTTGGTGTGCAGCGCCGCCACCCGATCGCCGCGGCCGACTCCGACGCTTTCGAGCGCGTTGGCCAAGCGCTGGATACGCTCCCACAACTCTCCGTACGTGCGGCGCTCGTTCTCGAAGACCAGGATCTCCTGGTCGGCAAACATCATCGCCGGAATACTGACGAAATTGGACGTGTTCACGAAACCTCCTCTGCGGGCCTCAGTGGTGCGCCGGCACCATCTCCGCCAGCCGGGCCTCTAGTGCGAGAGCGGCGCTCAGCGGCTGATCGAGACCTTCGTTGACGGCGCGCTTGGTCTTTGCAACCAGCGCCGGTGCGAGCGCCGCCAGGCGATGCGCCAGCGCGAGGGCCGCGGCGCGCAACTGCGCCGGCTCTACTATGCCTGCCACCAGGCCGAACGCCAGTGCTTCTTTCGCACTCAACCGCCGCCCCGTGAGCATGAGATCAAGCGCTCGGCCCACACCGAACAGCCGCGTGGCGGTTTGAGTGCCGGCCACACCAGGAATCATCCCCAGGCCGGTTTCCGGCAGCCCGAAACGGGCATCGGCGGCCGCGATGCAGATGTCGCAGAGCAGCGCCATCTCGAAACCGCCGCCGACGGCGTAGCCGTGGACCGCGGCGATGGTCGGTTGGGGAAGGGCTTTGAGCGTGCCCCAGACGTCGCGCTGGAAGCGCACCGCGCGCGCCACCACCGGGGACGGGGCGGCGCCGAACTCGCGCACGTCGCCGCCGGTCGAGAACGCCGGCCCGTTGCCGCGCAACACCATCACTCGCACCTCGGGGTCGTCACGCACCGCCGCCAAGACCTCGAACAAGCCGTCGCGCATGGCGACGTTGTAAGCGTTGAGCACCTCGGGGCGATTCAGTGACACGATTGCCACCGGACCGTCCTTCTCGTACAGCACCGCGGGTGTGGAAGATGGCATTGGGATGGTGTCCGAGAGCGCGGGGTGGCCGCCGCACCGGCAAATGCCGGCTCGAGCAGCCACGCGCAAGGGCGACCGTTAGTCGCTCGACGGCAGCGGCTTGGCCTCTTTGATCTTCATTTCCTGCCCGCAGCACTCGACTGCGCCCGGGCCGGGCTTGTTGCACAGCACCTCGGTGCCGCAGGCTTCGCACAGGTAGCGTTTGCCCAGTTGGTTGGCCATGAATACATCTCCTCCGCTGGTGAACGTTCGTTAGTCGCCTCGTCGATAGAACGGCAGGGCGGTAATGGTCAAGTGTTGGCGGCCGGCGCGTAGCACCGTCCCCGGAGCCCAGCTCGTGCGCTCAACATAGCCGAGCGCGATGACCCGGCCGAGGGCAGGCGAGTGAGCGGCACTGGTAAGGTGGCCCGCTTCCCGGTCATGGTGCAAGAGCGGGGCGCCGGGCGGCGGCACCTCACCGTCCCCGACCAGGCCGCACAGCTTACGGTTCACGTGCCCGCGCGCCGCCACGCGTTCGACCACCTCCTGGCCGAGATAGCAGCCCTTGTTGAAGCTGATCGCGGTCTCCAAGCCGGTTTCCATCACCAGCGTCTCGGCATCCATATCGACGCCATGCCATGGAATGCCGGCTTCCAGGCGCAACACATTGAGCGCGTCGAGCCCAACCGGCAACGCTCCCGCCGCCGACAACCGCCGCCACAACTCCGCGGCGTCGCCGGGCCGTCCTAGCAACCGAAACCCGGGCTCGCCCGTTTGGCTGACCGCAACGCAGCGGGCGCTTACCCCGGCAATCGTGATCTCGCTGTGGTCGAAGGGTGCCGGCTCGCCCGGCGCTTGCCCAGCGGCGGCCGCCAGCACGTCAGCGGCGTCCGGACCCTCGATCGCCAGCAGCGGCGCTAGATCGGTTTCTTCGAACTCGACGTCGTCGGCGATAATGAAATGATCGAGTGCTTCGCGTACCGCCTGGCGCCGCCAGGCCGGCACATCCAGGAGCAGCCGGTCCGCCAAGGCGTAGACGTACAGATCCGAAACGATGCGCCCCTGGATGGTGAGCAGCGCCGCGTAAACGCCTTTACCGGCGGTGCTCCGCTTCACGTCGTTGGTGATCATCCCGTGAAGGAAGGCGACCCGATCGCCGCCAATTAGCGACAGCAGTTGCCGATTACGGGCGTCGAGCACGCCGGCGCCGTGGCGCACCGCCCGCCACTCGGCCTCCGGTGCCCCAAAGCTCCGGGGCAAGCAGATGCCGAGGAAGTCAGCCGACCGCGCACCCGCTGACTGCTCTACTGTATCGAGTTCCGTCCAACTCATCGAACGCACAGGACCTAACAGAAACTCGCAGGCGAAAAAAGTTCCCCGGCGAGACTCGCCCGCGGCGGGGTGTGCGACAAATCTGTGGGTAACGTGCAGCCGACCGGGCAAATACTCACCAGTCTGACAGTACTGTGTACTGTCAGGCCGAGGCCCATGGCCGAAAGGGACGCAATTTGTCATCTTCCAGGCGCGGCGCCGCTTCTTCAGCTGCTTCTCCCGCACGATTGCGGTCTCTGCGCAGCCGTGCGCTTCGAAGTCGACCAGCTTGTCAACGCCGTACTTGGCCGAAAAACCCTCCACTACCTTGCTCTTATGCTGCCACACCCGCGTTGCCAGCTGTGAAGTCACCCCAAGGTACAGCGTGCCGTTCCGTTTGCTGGCCAGGATGTAAACGCAGAACTGCTTGTCCATAGCGCCAAAGGCCAAACTGGATTCCCGCTTTCGCGGGAATGACGGCCATAACACCGAACCACGTTACCCACAAATTTGTCGCGCACCCCGACGCTGGCCCCAACGGCGGGGGCGACCCGGCGGGATTGAATTGTGCCGGTAGTGACAAGCGGCTATGGTCCGCGCATGCGGCGCGTGCTCTCGGCGTTTCTGGTGGTCGCGCTAGCGGGCTGCTTGTGGCGCAGCTACGGAGACATTCTGACGGTCCATGTGACGGTGCTGATACAGATGGTCGACAAGCTCAGCGCGCTGGCCGAGGCCGGGCGCACGCCGGCGGCGGCCGACATGGCCGAGTTCAACTACCCGGCGCAGCGGGGCCGTACCTTCCTGCGCCAGTTCGAGCGCGATGCCGGCCGCGAGTCGTATCGTGCCTTTGCCGCCTTGCTCGATCGCTACCAGGCGCTGCTGCGGCAGGTGGATGCGGCCCGCGTTAGCGAGGCCGACTGGCGCGCTCTGCGCCCGGCGCTGGCGCAGGAGCAGCGCGCCTTGGCCGAACAGGCGGCCGCCATTGGGCGGCACCGAGAACAGGAGCGGCGGCAGCAGTAGCGATGGCGGCGCGCTGTCGACTTTGGCACCATGCCGGCGATGCCCTGACGTCACTGCGGGTGGTGGTGACACCGCTGTTCGCCGTGCTGGCGTGGCGGGCGCCCGGCGCCGCCGGCGCGCGCTGGGGCGCGCTTCTGCTGTTCTTCATCATCGCTGCCAGTGATCTGCTGGACGGGCACCTGGCGCGGCGGGCCGGCGCGACCAGCATTCGGGGCCGGGTGCTCGATCACGGAGCGGATATCTTGTTCGTCCTCACCGCGCTGGCAACCTACGTAGCGCGTGGGGTAACCCCATGGTGGGTGCCGGCGGCGGTCGCGGCCGCCTTCGGCGTCTACGCCGGCGACTTCTGGCTGAGTCAGACGAGAAATTGGCCCGCGCCCGCCGGCCGCAGCCGTATCGGTCACCGCGGCGGGGTGCTCAACTACGCGCTCATCGGCGTGCTGGTGTGCAACGACAGCGTGGCCGCCGGCCTGCTGCCGGGCGAGGTGCTGGGCGTGCTCCACGCCTTGGTGCCGATCTATTCGGGGGCGGCGATCGTTGAGCATTTGTACCGGCGTGATCCGGCACGCGCGCGTCGGTGGTGGCGTGAGCGCGAACTGCTCTGGCTGGTGGCCGTTATCGCCGCCATTTACTGCACGCGCATCACCAGCCCGAGTCTGCGCGGCGAAGAATCGCGGCGCGCACGGGTGGCGGCCGAAATGATGGCCACCGGCGACTGGATCGTGCCGCGCCAGCAGGGGCAGCCGTACCACGATCGGCCGCCGTTGCAGAAATGGGCGATCGCGGGCAGCGCGCGCCTGACCGGCGGGCTCAGCCCGTTGGCGATTCGGCTCCCCAGCGTGCTGGCGGTGATCGGCACCGGTGCGTTGCTGTACGGTTGTGCTCGCGCGCTCATGGGTCCGCTCGCTGGGCTCGCTGCGGGCCTGGCGTTCGCGACGATGGGGCAGGTGCTCGAACTCGGCCGGCTCGGGGAAACCGAGGCGCTCTTCAGCTTCATGGTCAGTGCTGCGCTGCTGTTGTGGCATCTCGGCTACGTGCGCGGCTGGCCGCCGGCCGTCACCTGGATGGTCGGGTACGGACTAGCGGCGCTGGGGGCGTTGACGAAGGGAGTGCAAGCACCGCTGTACTTCATCGGCAGCACCGGGCTCTTTCTCCTGCTCGAGGGCCGTTGGCGGTTTCTCTTCAGCCGCTCACACGCCGCCGGGCTGGTCGTCTTCGTTGCACTGCTGGCTCCGTGGCAGCTGATGCATGCGCGCGCCGTGGGTTGGGACGGTGTTCGTGCGATCTGGTTCAACGAGGTCGGCATACGCTTCACCGAGGCCGGCGTCGCGCGCATTGCCGGCCACGGCATCAGCTTTCCGCTGGAAGTGCTGGTTTCCACGTTGCCGTGGTCGGCTCTGCTCGCCTGCTACGTGGTGCCCCGCGCGCGGGCGGAGCTGAGCGCCAGCCTGCCCCAGGCGCGCTTCTTACTGCTGGCCCTGACGCTCGCGTTTGTCACCTGCTGGCTGCCGCCGGGGGCGCGGCCGCGCTACCTGATGCCGCTCTATCCGATCGCAGCGCTCTTGGCCGCCGTGGTGGTGGAGCGGGCGGGCGCGCAGGCAACATGGGCGGCCTCGGCTTGGCAGCGCTTCGCTCGCATCATGACGGGCGGCATGGCGCTCTGCGGTGCCGCGGTATTGGGAGTCAGCCTGGTTACGACTCCCGCGCTCTTCCGTTGGGCGCAGCCGTGGCCGCTGGCCCTGACGTACGCGGCGTTCTGCGCGGCGGCGGCGGCGGTGATGCGCAAGACGACGCGCGGCGGCGCGCCGCCACGCCTGGCTGCGCTGGTCACGGTGGCGCTCTTCCTCGGCCTGAGCTACACGGGCGTGGTCGTGAACGCTCTCGCCAACACTAGCGTTGACACGGAAGCGAGCGTGGCGCGGCTCAAGCAGCAGTTGCCGCGCGGCCATCGGCTGCTCAGCCTCGGGCCGATTCATCACCTGTTCGCGTACTACTACCGCGACCCGATTGCGTTGCTGGAGTGGTCCGACCCCGGGGTCGCGGCTGAGCTGGCGAAGCCTGAAACGTTCTTCTGCTTCTACCGGTCAGACGACCGCCGGATCGAGCCGAGCTTCGCCTGGCAACCGGTGGCGGTGATTTCCGTGGCGCGCAGCCGCGACCGGGCCGCCGAGATGCAGGTGATCGTCGGCCGCCTGAGCGGGGACGGGGCGGCACCGCCGCGATGACCACAGCGCCGGAGAGTCGCAGTCTGCGGCAAGCATTGCTCCTGCCGCTGGCCGGGGTGGTCTTCTTTGTGATCTACGGCTTCGTCTTCATGCACCAGCCGGAACAGAGCCAGTGGTACAGCTGCTTCGTGCGCGCCGCCCGGGCGCTGCGCGCCGGTGAGCCGATCCACGGTGAGGGTTACATGTACCCGCCCGCCATGGCCATGCTGGCTGTCCCCTGGGCGGGCTTGTCACCGGCAGTGTCGCTGTTTATTTGGTACCTGGTCAACATCGTCGCCACCATCGCGGCATTCGTTTGCGTCTGGCAGCTCGCCGGCGGCCCGAGTCTGCGGCGTCCGCTCCCGCCGCCGTGGCCGGCGATCTGGTTGCTCGGCTTCGCTCTCGCCGCGCGCTTCTTCGTGGCTCCGCTCGAAAATCAGCAGTTCGACATGGTCATCGCGGCGTTGCTGTTCGTAGGCTGCCGGCGGCTCTGGCGCGGTCATGAAATCAGCGGCGCCGTCTGCCTCGGCCTCGCCGCCGCCATGAAGGGCCCGCCGCTTTTGTTTGCTCCTTACCTGGCCTGGCGTGGCTACCGCCGCGCTGCCGCCGTGCTCGTCACGGTGGCGGTCTTGCTGAACCTGATGCCAGACGTGTTGTGGCCGCAAGCGAACGGCCGGCTCTACCTTGCCGATTGGTACTTCAACTGCCTGAGTTCGGGGCAGTGGGCGGCCGGGCACTGGTTTACCGACGTATTGCTCAACCAATCGCTGGCGGGCTTCTTCAATCGCCTGCTGCGCTTCGGTCTGCCGCTGTCGAGTCAAGTGCTCGAGGCACGGCCTGCGATCGCGCCAACTCACGGGAGCTGGGCCGCGGTCTTGAGTTACAGCACCGGTGCGCTTCTGCTCGCCCTCAGTGCGTGGAGGTTTCGGAAGCCGGCCGCTCTGGTGGCGCGCCCCGCTGCGGCTGAGCGAGCGCCGCGCGCGTTCGGCGAAATCCGGTTGGGGATCGAGGCCGGGGCGGTCGTCTGTCTCATGCTGCTGCTCAGCCCCCAGAGCAGCAAGGCGCACTACGTGGTCGTGCTGCTGCCGGCATTCATCATCGCCCGGCTCGTGGTGGAGCGATGGAACTTGTGGTTGGGCGCGCTTCTGACCGGGTTGCTGATAACCGGCCCACTGACGGCTAAGGGTGTGATCGGCAAGGCGCTCGGTGATCTGACCCTGGCTTGGGGGCTGCCGGCGTGGTTCGCGCTGTTATCTCTGGCCGGCATGTGGGTGGCGGTCGGGGTACAGCGGGAGGAGCGGTGCTCGCGGTAGAGCCGGCGCCGCGGCCAGTCGCGCGCGAGCGCCTCAGCTGGCCGGCCGCGCTGCTCATAGTGGCCTACGGCGCCGCGCTTTACCTGATCATTCTCGCCGGCGGCCGGACGCTCAGTGCGCACGAAGTCTGGCTGGCGCAACCGGCAAAAGAGATGCTGGCCACCGGGCGCTGGCTGGTGCCGACCTTTGCCGGCGTGCTCTGTGGTCACAAGCCGCCGCTGATGCACTGGGCCATCGCGCTGGCAATGGCGCTGTTCGGTAGTCACAGTGAGTGGGTGGCGCGGCTGCCGAGCGCGGTGGCGGCGGTGGTGGCGGCATTAGCCGTCGCAAGCCTGGCGGCGCGCTGGTTGGGGAGTCGCCCGGCGCTGCTGGCCGGCGTGGTGCAGCTGACCACGGTTTACTCGCTGAAGCTGGGGGCCGATGCCACTCCCGACATGCTGCTGTGCGCCGCGGTGGCTACGGCGCTATCGGTGTTTGCGCGCGCCAACCTCGTCAAGGTGGAAACGCCGGGCGAGTACCGCGCCCGACCGTGGGCGGCGCGGGCGTTCTATCTTGCCAGCGGGCTCGCTTTTCTCGCCAAGGGCCCGATCGGCCTCGCCTTCATCTGGATCCCGGTTGGGCTGCTGGTGTTGCGACAGCGCCGGACGGCGCGCTTCCTGGTCGATCCCGCCGGTCTGGCGCTGGCCGGGGTGCTTCTGGGCGCGTGGCCGATCTTGGCCTACCGGGAGCAGCCGGCAGTGCTCGAGCGCTGGCTGCGGGACAACTGGGGCCGCTTCCATGGCGCAATGGGCGGCGAGTCGTCCCCGCTCTTTTACTTGTACACCGTGCTGTGGCTCATGCTGCCGTGGACGGTGTTCTGCGCCATCGGCTACTTCGCGCTGCGCCGCGACTCGCAGCGGCGGGAGCTTCTCGGCTTTCTCAATGCCTGGTTCATCTCCGGGTTGGCGCTCGTCACTGCGAGTGCGTTCAAGCACTGGCACTACCTGGCGCCGGCGTTGCCGCCACTGGCGGTGCTCGCCGGCCAAGGGGTGAGCGCGTACGCCGCCTGGCGCCAGCGCGAGGCCCGGCCGCGGCTCGCGCTCCAGTTGCTGGTGATAGCTTGCGGTAGCGCGGCCGGAGTCACCGCGGTCTATGGGCTACTGCCGGCGGCGCTCGCCGGCCGCGCTGCTGCTGTTGTCGGGCTGGTTGCCATCGGCTTGGTGGCGGCGCTGTTTCTGGAGCGGCGCGGCCAAGTACACTGGCAGCTGGCCACCTGGTTCGCCACCGCCGGGTTGGCCGGCGTCCTCGTTCAGGGCTGGTTGATGGCCGCGCACGACTCGTGGCGGCCGTACGCCGAGCTGGCCGAACGCGCCAACCGGATCATTCCACCCTCGCAACCGCTGTACCTGGTGCAGCTGCCGGAGCATCAGATCGCGTACTATCTGAACGCGCCGCTCGTGCGCACGGATGCCGTTGACGGGTTCGAGGCCGCCATCCGTGATTCAGCCGCGGCCACCACCTACGTCATGGCGCCGCAGTCCGTCGCCGAGAGGCTGGGTGCTCGCCATCGCGTCGAGGTTCTCGACCGCTGTGCCGCCCTGCGCCGCGGTATGCACGAGGCCGAGCGCCTAGCGCTGATGGCGGTCGGCGAGAAGTGAGGTTATCGAGTGATTGGTCGCCTGACCACCCGGTAGCGAACTGCCCGATTTCGACCAGCCGATGACGCCGCTCGCCAGCTCGCTGTGTCGGCGGGCGGCGCAAAAGCCTGCGCACATCATCCGGCATGGGTGCTGCTGCTGGCTAGCCGCATGAGCCTGCGTCCCTTTCGCTCGATTGCCCACCCGTGTGTCCGCCTCATGCTGTTGGGGCAGGTGATGTGCGCAGCGGCGGGGGTGGCGGCCGCGGCTGGACCGCGGCCCGAGATGCTGTTGTTTGAAGAGCCGCAGGTCACCGCCGCGGCCAAGCACAGCCAATCGCTGGCTGAAGCGCCGGCCTCGGTGACGGTCATCACGCGCGCCGAGATTCGCCGCTTTGGCTACCGCACGCTGGCCGAGGCCCTGCGCTCGGTGCGCGGCTTCTACGGCAGCTACGACCGCAACTACAGCTACATCGGCGCCCGCGGCTTCTTGCGCCCGAGCGACTACAACAACCGCATCTTGATTCTGGTCAACGGCCACACTTACAACGACGACGTTTACGGCATGGGCTACGTCGGCCCGGAGTTCGGCATCGATCTCGAAGCGGTCGAGCGCATCGAAGTCGTGCGCGGCCCGGGCTCGGCGCTCTACGGCGGCAACGCCGTGTTTGCCGTGGTCAACGTCGTTACCGCCACCGGCCAGGAGCAACCCGGTGCGCACGCGGTGGTGGAAACCGGCAGCCTCGGGCGCAAACGCGGCCAGGTCTCCCTCGGCCACGTCTTCAGCAACGGCCTCGACGTGTTCGCCAGCGGCTCGGTGCTCGAACTCGACGGCAACCGGCAACTCTATTACCCGGAGTACAACGACCCGACGACCAACAACGGCGTGGCGCGCGAGGCCGACGCCGAGCGCGCCCTCAATTTCTTCCTGAGCGCGCGCTCGGGCAACTTGTCGCTGCAAGGCGGCGTCAACCGCCGCGACAAGTATCTCCCGACCGGATCGTACGCGGCGACCTTTAATGACCCGGACAACCAGACCGTCGACGGGCGCGACTTTGCCGAGTTGCGCTATACCCAGGAGCCGGGGTTCGGCGTGCTGGTCACCAGCCGCGTCTTCTACGATGGGTTGCGTTACCACGGCACCTACGCCTATGGCAGCGGTGCCGACCGTGTCACCAGTGAGGACTTCGGCACCAGCCACTGGCTGGGCGGCGAGGTGCAAGCGCAACGCGAGCTATTTCCCGGTAACTCGTTGATCGCCGGCAGCGAGTTCACCTACCATCCGGCTGCGACGATGGAGAACTTCGTGCTGCCCTCGGGTGAGCACTTCGTCGATGACCGCCGCTCGCTGACCACCTGGGGCTTGTATGCCCAGGATGAATTCGTCGTGCTGCCCCAGCTCACTCTTGTCGGCGGGCTGCGCTTCGACCGCTATTACGACCGTTTGGAGGAAGTCAGCCCCCGCGCCGCCGCGCTGTGGAGTCCGCTGGCCGACACCCGCTTCAAGCTGCTCTATGGGCGCGCTTTCCGGCCGCCGAGCGTCTACGAGCAGTACTTCGAAATCCTCAGCCAAGACTACGGCTATCTCAGCAACCCGCAACTCAAGCCGGAACGGATTACCACTTACGAGGTGATCTGGGAGCAAACGCTGTGGCGGCGCACGCAGGCCACTGTCGACCTTTATCACTACGACATGTCGGACCTAATCGACCAAGCCTACGTCGACACCGGTGATCCCAACCTGGTGCGGGTGCAATTCCAGAATCTCGCCTCCGCCCGCGCCAACGGCGCCGAGTTCGAGCTGCGCGTGCCGCTGAGCGATGCCGTCAACCTGCGCGCCAGCTACAGCCTGCAAGAGGTGCGCGCCGCCGGCGGTCAGCTGTTGCCGAATTCGCCCAAGCACCTGGGCAATGTCGCCGCGTTGTTTACGTGGCCGGCCGGAATCGACACCGGTTTCGAGCTGCAGTTGCTCGGGCCGCGTCAAACGCTGGCCGGGCGCCAAGTCGGCACTGCCGCCGTTGCCAACCTACACCTGCGCTACCAGACGCCGGTGCGCGGCCTTGGTGTCGGCGCTGGTTTCTACAACCTCTTTGACCAGCGCTACTCCGACCCGGGCGGATCGGAACACGTGCAGGATCGGATCCGACAAGACGGCTTCACCTTCCGCCTGCAACTGGAATACGGCTTCTGAGGCAACCGTGCGCTGGCGTGTGAGCAATCTGGTGCTGCTGGCGATGGTGCTGGCGGCGCACGTGGGGCTGGCTGACCTCTTTCCGCGCATTGCCATCATCAAGAGCAGTTCGGTCCTACCTTTCAACCAGGCCACGGACGCCGTGTTGGAAACGGTTCGGCGTGGGTTGCCGGCGCCCGAGATCATCACCTTCGACCTCGACGGCGACGAGGCCGCGGCGGCGGCATTGCTGGCCGAGGTGCGCCGCGCCAATCCCCGGCTGATCATCACCATCGGCTCGCAGGCGACGGCGGCGGCCCTGGCCGAGGCGACCAGTACACCCATCATCTTCTCGATGGTGCTCTACCCGGAGCAGAGCGGATTCACGGCTGCCGGCGGGCGTAAGCTGAGCGGCGCCACACTGGACGTGCCCCTGGCGGTGCAGTTCACCCAACTGCGGCGGGTGTTTCCCGGCGCGCGTCGGGTCGGCGTGCTCTATCATCCGGCCGAGACCGGGCCGATCATCGAGGCCGCGCGCGTCGTCGCCGCTCAGCAGGGCTTTAGCCTGGTCGCGCTGCCGGTCGAGGATTCGGCCCGTGCGGTGGCCGCTCTCAACACCTTGATGGAGCAGGTCGAGGTAATTTGGAGCGTGGCCGACAGCCACGTCTTCACGCCACAAACGACCTCACCGCTCATCTTGGAGGCGCTGCGGCACCGGGTGCCGTTGTTCGGGCTGTCGACCGCCCACGTGCGCGCCGGGGCGCTGGCGGCGCTGACCTGCGACTACGCCGACATCGGAGCGCAGACCGGCGAGAGCGCGCTGCGTGTGTTGCGCGGCGAGGATGCCGCCAGCATTCCCGCAACCGTGCCGCGCAAGGTGGCGCTGGCGCTCAATCTGCGCAGCGCACGCCATTTGGGGATCACCCTTCCCGCCGCCGTCGAGGCGGAAGCCAGCGAGGTAGTGCGGTGAGCCTGCGGTGGTTGCCGGGCTGGGTGGGATCGCATTGGGGCTTCGCGCCTCGTTTGGCGTTGGCCATATCCGCCCTGCTGGTGGCGGCCTGTAGCGTGCTGAGCTGGATGCTGGTCGAGCGCGAGCTCACCGAGCTGCACAACCGGCTGGTCGTGCGCGGGGAAACGATGGCCGAATACATCGCTTACGATGCCGAGCTGGGCATTCTCAGCGGCGACGTTGACAGCTTGCAACAACTCGGCGAACGCGGGCGCAGCCAGCGCGATGTCGTGTATTGCAGCTTCCTCGACGCCGCCGGCGTGCACCTTGCCTCCGTTGGCCCCGTTCCCGCCGGTCCATCCCAGGCGGCCGCGCCAGCAGCGGCGCCGGACGGGCAGCGCAGCCTCGGCGCCCTGGTGTGGCAATTCGAAGCGCCCGTCTACACCGCGGCCGCTCGGCCGCAGCGGGAAGAACTCGGCTTCTTCAGCGGCCGCACGTCCACCGGGGCCACGGCCGAGCAGCACCAGATCGGCACTGTACTGCTGGGGTTATCGACAGCGTCGTTGCACCAGATTCGCCGCCGCGTTGTTGTCACCGCCATCTCGGTTACCCTGCTGATCACCGCCATCGGCATTCTCAGCGCGGCGTGGTTGGCCACCGCGGTCACCCGCCCGCTCAAGCTGCTGGCGCAAGCCGCCGAAACCATCGCCGGCGGCGAGCTGAACACGCGGGTCAAGATCGCTTCGTCGGACGAGTTCGGCGCCTTGGCGGGTGCGTTCAACACCATGGTGGCGAGTCTGGCGCGCAGCCATGCCCAACTGGAAAGCCACGGCCGCACGCTGGAAGACCGGGTGCGGGCGCGCACCGAAACCCTCGAAGCCGTCAACCGCGAACTGATCAAGACCAAGACCGCCGCCGAGGCCGGCAACCGCGCCAAGTCGGAATTCCTCGCCAACATGAGTCATGAGATCCGCACCCCGATGAACGGCATCCTGGGCATGACGGAGATGTTGCTCGAATCTTCGCTGAGCGAAGGGCAGCGCGAGGATCTGCTCACCATCCGCGACAGCGGCCATGCCCTGCTCGCGATCGTCAACGACATCCTCGATTTTTCCAAGATCGAGGCCGGCCGCTTCGAGCTGGAGGCGTACCCGTTCTCCCTGCGCGAGCTGGTGGCCAGGACCGTCAAGATGCTGCGCGCACGCGCCGAGGAGAAGGGATTGGAGCTGCGCGAGGAGGTGGCGGCTGCGCTGCCCGACCGCTTCGTGGGGGACGCCCGCCGGCTGCGTCAGGTGCTCGTCAACCTCGTCGGCAATGCCATCAAGTTCACCAACAGCGGCGTCATCGTGGTACGCGCCGAACCCGCACCGGCGCCGGCCGCTTCGTCGCGCCTCCACTTCAGCGTCACCGACAGCGGGATTGGTATCCCCCCGGAAAAACACCAGGCGATCTTCAATGCCTTCGAGCAAGTCGACGGCTCGACGGCGCGCAAGTACGGCGGCAGCGGCTTGGGACTGGCCATTTCCGCCGAGTTGGTGACCCTGATGGACGGGCGGATCTGGGTCGAGAGTGAGGTCGGCCGCGGCAGCACGTTCCATTTCGCCGTGGCCGTGTCGCCCGCCGGCGCGGAGCTGGCTCCACCCGCACCCCGCGCCGCCCCGCCGCTCGGTGCGGCCCAGGCGGCGGCGCGGCTGCACATCCTGTTGGCCGAAGATAACATCGTCAACCAACGCCTTACCGTGCGCCTGCTGGAAAAGCACGGCCACTCGGTGGCGCTGGCCGGCGACGGCAGGCAGGCATTGGCGGCGCTGGAGCGCGAGACGTTCGACCTCGTGCTGATGGACGTGCAGATGCCGGGGATGGACGGCCTTGAAGCTACCGCCGAGATCCGCGCCCGCGAACGGGCCACGGGCCAGCACCTGCCGATCGTCGCGCTCACCGCCCACGCGCTCAAAGGCGACCAAGAACGCTGCCTTGCGGCCGGCATGGACGCCTACGTTTCCAAGCCGATCGAGACCCAAGCACTCTTCGATGCCATCGAGCGACTGGTAGCGCAGCCCGCCGCCGCGGAGCCCAACCACGCGTACCAGCCGGCGCATGAAGGGTGAGGCGCTTACCGGCTCAGCTTGAGAAACTCCACGATCGCCCGTGCCTGCGCCTCGCTGAGCGTCCAACGGTAGTGAGGCATCGCCGGCTTCTGCTGGGCGAGCATGTGCCAGGCTCGGCTGCGCAGTTGCTCCGGGTCGCGCTGCTTGAAGTATTGGCGGTCGAAGACCACTTCGGGCAGCTTGATGACCTCGCCGAGGTTCTTGACCCCGCGCCCATCGTCGCCATGGCAGTTGGCGCAGCTGCGCGAGTACTCGGCAAAGCCGGGCGAGAGCACGCGCACGAAGGCGGCCAGCAGCTTCGCCTCCGCCTCCGTCACCTGCGGCGCCAGCGCCGGCATGCCTTTGCGCCCGTGGCGAACCACCACCGCCAGCTGCCGGTCGCTGAGCGAGCGCTGGTAAGCGGGATCGGATAAGTCGCGCGGCGGGTGAACCCCGGGCGGGAGCGTGGCCCCCGGCCGGCCGGTCTGGCCGTGGCAGATCTCGCAGCGCTCCACGTACAGCTGCCACCCCGGCTCGACTCGCGGCCAGTCGATGGCCGGCAAGCGGCGTAAGTGAGCGACGACCTCCTCGACCGCGCTGGCCCGCGCCCGCAGCGCGGTCGGGTCGAACGCCAAGTTGAGCGCCCGCCCCTCGCGTATACGCTCGACCAGCTCGTCGGTGGCATACTTCCCCAAGAAGCCTTCGTGTAGATTGCGCGGCGCGGCGGCGAAGATGACGGCATCCGGCCCATCCCCCTTGCCCTGCGGCCCGTGACACGAGGCGCAATAGAGCCGATATAGCCGGGCGCCATCGGTTTCCGCGCCGGGCGCACTCGCTGCCGCCGCCAGAACCAGACCTATGGCTCCTATCGCGAGCAGACCGGACCACCGGCGGCGCTGCCCTACTGGCCTCATGCCGCCCGTGTTAACTGGCCACCGCCGCCAGTACAAGCCCGGATTCTTCCCGCGCCTGCGAAGACGGTGGAGCGGCAGCGGAGCGAACCCTAAGAAATCAAGCGCCTCACCCGCGGGCACGATTAGCGCACCTGCACAGCGCGCCGGAATCTGATAGTGGAAAACCCAGCGGGGCAGAAGAGGCCGCACACGATGTCCGAACAGCCCGTATCACGCATGGTCATCCGCGACGGCAACGAGGCCGCCGCTTCGGTGGCGCACCGGCTTAGCGAGGTGATCGCCATCTATCCCATCACCCCCTCGTCGCCGATGGGGGAATTGGCGGACGAGTGGTCAGCCAGCGGCCGGGCCAACATTTGGGGCGCGGTGCCGCTGGTCACCGAGATGCAGTCCGAAGGTGGCGCCGCCGGCGCCGTGCATGGCGCCCTGCAGGCGGGCGCACTCACCACCACCTTCACCGCCTCGCAGGGCCTGCTGCTGATGATCCCCAACCTGTACAAGATCGCCGGCGAACTGACGGCGTTCTGTATGCACGTGTCGGCCCGTACCCTGGCGACGCACGCGCTATCGATCTTCGGCGATCATTCCGACGTGATGGCCTGCCGCCAGACCGGCTTCGCCCTGCTGTGCTCCGGCTCGGTGCAGGAGGCGCACGATTTCGCTTGCATCGCCCACGCCGCCACGCTGCGCGCGCGCGTGCCGTTCTTGCACTTCTTCGATGGCTTTCGCACCTCGCATGAGCTCGGCAAGATCACCGAGCTGACCGATGACAACCTGCGCGCGATGATCGACGAGGAGCTGGTCGCGGCCCACCGCCGGCGCGCGCTCACGCCCGACCGCCCGGTCCTGCGCGGCAGCGCACAAAATCCCGACGCCTTCTTTCAGGCACGCGAAGCCGCCAATCCCTTCTACCTGGCCTGTGCCGGGCTGGTGCAGGAAAGCATGGACCGCTTCGCCGCGCTGACCGGGCGGGCCTATCGGTTGTTCGACTACGCCGGACATCCCGAGGCCGAGCGCGTGATTGTGCTGATGGGCTCGGGCGCGGAGGCCGCGCACGAGACCGCGGCGTGGCTGTGCGAGCGCGGCGAGAAAGTCGGCGTGCTCAAGGTGCGGCTGTTTCGCCCCTTCTCACTCGAACACTTTGCCGCTGCGCTGCCGGCGTCGGTGCGGGCAATCGCCGCGCTTGATCGCACCAAGGAGCCGGGGGCGTTGGGTGATCCGCTCTACCTCGATGTCGTCGCGGCGCTACGCGAGGCCCAAGACCTCGGCCTGAGACGAGGGGCAAGAGAACCAGCGGTGATCGGTGGGCGCTACGGGCTGTCTTCCAAGGAATTCACCCCCGCCATGGTGCGTGCGGTGTTCGACGAGCTGAAGAAGCACGAACCCAAACGCCACTTCACCGTCGGCATCGTCGACGATGTGACCCACACCTCGTTGGCGGTTGATCCCGACTGGGACATCGAGCCGGACGATGTCGTGCGCGCCGTGTTCTTCGGTCTCGGCTCCGACGGCACCGTCGGCGCCAACAAGAACTCGATCAAGATCATCGGCGAGGAAACCAGCCATTGGGCGCAAGGCTACTTCGTCTACGACTCCAAGAAGGCGGGGGCGATCACCATCTCCCATCTGCGCTTCGGCCCGCAGCCGATCCGCTCGACTTACTTGGTGCGGCGCGCCAACTTCGTCGCCTGCCATCAGTACAACTTCCTCGAGAAGTACGACGTGCTCGAAGCCGCCGCGCCCGGCGCGATGTTCTTGCTCAACGCACCCTACGGGCCGGATGAGGTGTGGAACCGATTGCCGCGCGAGGTGCAACAGCAACTCATCGACCGGCAACTCAAGTTCTACGTCATCGACGCCTACAAGGTCGCCAAAGACACCGGCATGGGGCGGCGCATCAACACGGTGATGCAGACCTGCTTCTTCGCCATCTCCGGCGTGCTGCCGCGCGACCAGGCCATCGCCCACATCAAGGACGCCATCCGCAAGAGTTACGAGAAGAAGGGCGACATCATCGTCAAGAAGAACTTCGCCGCCGTCGACCACACCCTGGCGCACCTATACCAGGTCAGCGTGCCGGCAGCCGCAACCGCCAGCCACAGCCTGCCGCCAATCGTACCGGACGAGGCGCCCGATTTCGTGCGCCGGGTCACCGCGGTAATGCTCGCCAACAAGGGCGATCTGCTGCCGGTGAGCGCCTTCCCGGTCGACGGCACCTGGCCGCTGGGCACCACCAAGTGGGAGAAGCGCAACATTGCGCTCGAAATCCCGGTGTGGGACCCGGTCATCTGCATTCAGTGCAACAAGTGCGCGCTGGTGTGCCCGCATGCCGCCATCCGCACCAAGGTGTACGCGCCCGAGCACCTGACGGCGGCGCCCGCCAGCTTTCTCGCCACCGACTACCGCGCGCACGAGTTTCCCGCTGGCTTCCAATACACCGTGCAGGTGGCGCCGGAGGACTGTACCGGCTGCACCCTGTGCGTGATGGTGTGCCCGGCCAAAGACAAGTCCAATCCCAAGCACAAGGCCATCGACATGCACCCGCAGGCGCCGCTGCGCGAGGCTGAGCGGCTGCGCTACGCCTTCTTCCTCGAGTTGCCGGAGCCCGACCGCACGGAGATGCGCATCGATGTCAAACAGTCGCAGTTCCTCGAACCGCTGTTCGAATACTCGGGGGCGTGCGCCGGTTGTGGCGAGACGCCGTACATCAAGCTGCTCACCCAGCTCTTCGGCGATCGCGCGCTGATTGCCAACGCCACCGGCTGCTCGTCGATCTACGGCGGCAATCTGCCGAGCACCCCGTATACCACCAACCGCGACGGGCGCGGTCCGGCGTGGTCGAACTCGTTGTTCGAGGACAATGCCGAGTTCGGTTTGGGATTTCGGCTGGCCCTCGATCAGCACCACGAGCACGCGCGCGGCCTGCTGCTACAGTTGGCGCCGCAGTTGGGCGAGGAGTTGGTGCGCGTGCTGCTGTCGGCCGACCAGAGCAGTGAGGCCGGCATCGCGGCCCAGCGCCAACGGGTGGCCGCGTTGCGCCGGCAGTTGGCCGGCATCGCTCGGCCCGAGGCGCGCCGCTTGGAAATGCTCGCCGACTATCTGGTGAAGAAGAGCGTGTGGATCGTCGGCGGCGACGGCTGGGCCTACGACATCGGCTTCGGCGGCCTCGATCACGTGCTGGCCCAGGGCCGTGACGTCAACATCCTGGTGCTCGACACCGAAGTGTACTCGAACACCGGCGGCCAGCAGTCGAAGGCCACCCCGCTGGGCGCAGCCGCCAAGTTCGCCTCGGCCGGCAAGAGCAACCCCAAGAAAGACCTCGGCCTGATGGCGATGTCGTACGGCAGCGTCTACGTCGCGCGCATCGCCTTCGGCGCCAAGGACCTGCAAACGGTGCGCGCTTTCCAAGAGGCCGAGTCCTATCCCGGCACTTCCCTGCTCATTGCCTTCAGCCACTGCATCGCCCACGGCTACGACCTCGCCTTCGGTGCCGAGCAGCACAAGTTGGCGGTCAACTCCGGCTACTGGCCGCTCTACCGCTTCGATCCGCGCCGGCTGGTTGCGGGCGAGGCGGCACTACAGCTCGACTGCGCCGCGCCCAAAGCGAGGCTAGCCGACTACGTCGGTAACGAAGCCCGCTTCCGCATGGTCGAACAGCAAGACCCGGCCCGCTTTCGCCAACTGCTGGCGGCCGCCCAGGAGGAGGTTAGCAGGAGGTTCGCGATCTACGAGCACTTGTCCAAGCTCGCCGTGCCTGTGAAGCGCGACCCGTGAGGGAGGGCGCGCCGCTCACGAAGGAGAAGCCATGGATCTATCCACGACCTACCTCGGCTTGGAACTACCCCACCCGCTCATGCCCGGCGCCTCGCCGCTGGTGGACGACCTCGACACCGTGAAGCGCCTGGAAGACGCCGGGGCGGCGGCGATCGTGATGCACTCGCTGTTCGAGGAGCAGATCGAGCAGGACCAGCTGGGCTTTGTCCACCACGTCGAGTCTTACGCCGAGTCCTACGCCGAGGCGCTGTGGTATTTTCCTCACCCCGACGAGTATTCGCTTGGCCCCGAGCGCTACCTCAACCAAGTCCGGCGGATCAAGGAAACGGTAGCCGTGCCGGTCATCGGCAGCTTGAACGGTCACAGCGCGACCGGCTGGCTGGAGTATGCGCGCCTGATCGAGCAGGCCGGGGCCGATGCGCTCGAACTCAACGTCTACCACGTCGCCACCGATCCGGCCGAGACCAGCGAGAGCGTCGAGCAGCGGGTGTACGAGATCGCCGGCACGGTGAAGGGCGAGGTCAGCATCCCGGTGGCGATCAAGCTGGCGCACTTCTTCTCGGCCATCCCGCATCTGGCGCGCAAGCTCGACCAGTTGGGTGTCGATGGCCTGGTGCTCTTCAACCGCTTCTATCACCCGGACATCGACCTCGAGGAGTTGGACGTGATTCCGCGCCTGCACCTCTCCGAGCCCTACGAGCTACTGTTGCGCCTGCACTGGCTGGCGATTCTGTCGGGGCGGGTGCGCGCCTCACTGGCAGTGACTGGAGGAGTGCATTCGGCGGAGGATGCCCTCAAGGCGGTGATGGCCGGGGCGCACGCGGTGCAGTTGGTCTCGGCGCTGTTGCGGCACGGCCCCGCGCATCTGGGCGTAGTGCTCAGCGGCATGCGCCAGTGGCTCGAAGCTCACGAATACGAATCGCTGGCGCAAATGCGCGGCAGCATGAATCTCGAGCGCTGCCCCAACCCCGGCGCCCTCATGCGCGGCAACTACATGCGCGTGCTGCAGAGCTGGCGGCCGCGAGCGTGAAGCATGGCCCAACGCCAGCCACCGCGGAGAAGCTTAAGAAAGCGGCTACGACCCGTGCCGGCTTGTCGGGCTGGCCACCAGCCACTTGCCGCCCAAGCCCTCGATGCGGCAGTCGCTCCGCACTACCCCCTCGTGCTGCAAGCTGGCGACGGCGCGGGTGGCGAGCTGGCGGCTTGCCAGCACCCCGGCCAAGTCATTGAAGCTAGCGTAGACGACTGCCTGGAGGTAGCGGCGGGCGAGGGCAACCGCAGCCGCCTCCAGTCCGAGCCGCCGCGCCGGAGCCACACGCTCGCCGTAGCGCCGCGCCACCAGGTCCCAAACGTAGGTGAAGGGATCGTAGCGCACCTCGCGCATCGACACATACAGCCGCTGTTGCAGCTCGGCCATGGCGGCATCGAAAACGCGCCGCTGGCGTGGGCGTGCCAGGTTGCTCGCCAGCTTGAGGGCAAAGGTGTCTTGCGGACCATCGCGGTCGAGCGAGTCGAGCACGGCCTTGGCCGCCGCCGACAGCAACCCGTCGCGGTACGCCCGCAGATAGTCTTGTTCGGGCCCGAAGAGCCGATAGACGGCCGGAAAGATGTCCCAGGCCACGAACGTGGGTTTCTTGCGGATCAACTTGCCGTAGAACACCTTGCCGGCCGCCGGCAGCTGGTCCTTCAGCTCCCAGGCCAGGCCCACCTCGCTATCGTGGTGGCTGTGCTGCGGGAACCGCGGGTCGCGCCGCCCACACACCGCCACCCACAAGCAGGGCAAATTCAAGCTGCGGGCGGCAAACAACGAGGCCAAGCCGACCTCCTCGATGAAGCCCAACGCCCGCCGGGCGCTGCGCACCTGCAACGCCGGCAGCCGCCTAAAGCTGCGATCGCGCCGCGCCTCGAGTGCTTCCAGGGGGATGGCCGCCACAGTGGCGTGCCGGGCTGCATGAAAATTCGCCGGCATAGTTGTCCTGTCCTTAAAACACAGTAAGAGTAAGGTAAAGGAGGTTGCGATGCCTGAAGACACCTTGACGATCATCGATAACCGTACCGGCAAGAAGTACACCGTTGCCATCAAGGACGGCACCGTCCGCGCCGCGGATCTGGCCCAGATCAAGAACGACGCCGACAGCCCCGGACTGATGAGCTACGACCCGGCGTTCGGTAACACCGCCGCCTGCCGCAGCGCGATCACCTACATTGACGGCGACCGCGGCATCCTGCGCTACCGCGGCTACCCGATCGAACAGCTGGCGGAGAAGAGTACCTTCCTCGAGGTTGCTTACCTGGTCATGAATGGCGAGCTACCCGCGGGCGCGCAACTCAAGGCCTTCACGCACAACATCACCACCCACACGATCTTGCACGAGAACATCAAGCAGTTCATCGACGGCTTCCACTACGATGCCCACCCGATGGGTATTCTGGTCAGCTCGGTGGGCGCGCTGTCGACTTTCTACCCCGATGCCAAGCGCATCTTCGACGACGACTCGCGCAAGACCCAGGCTCACCGTCTGATCGCCAAGATGCCGACTCTGGCGGCCTTCGCCTACCGGCATTCGGTGGGCATGCCCTACGCCTATCCCGACAACGACCTCAGCTACGCCGGCAACTTCCTCAACATGCTGTTCAAGAAGACCGAGCTGAAGTACACGCCCAATCCGGTGATCGAGCGCGCGCTCGACGTGCTCTTCATCCTCCACGCCGACCACGAACAGAACTGCTCGACCAACGCGATGCGCTGCGTCGGCAGCTCGCACGCCGATCCGTTCTCGGCCGTGGCCGCCGCCACCGCGGCATTGTACGGCCCGCTGCACGGCGGCGCCAACGAGGCGGTGGTCCGCATGCTGCAAGAGATCGGCGGCGTCGCCAACATTCCGGCCTACATCAAGCGGGTGAAGGCGGGCGAAGTGCGGCTGATGGGCTTCGGCCATCGCATCTACAAGAACTACGACCCCCGCGCCAAGATCATCAAGCGCATTGCCGACGAAGTGCTCGAGGTCACCGGGCGCAATCCGTTGCTCGACATCGCCGTCGAGCTGGAACGGATCGCGCTCGCGGATGAATACTTCGTGTCGCGCAAGCTCTACCCCAACGTCGATTTCTACTCCGGCATCATCTACCAGGCGATGAGCTTCCCGACCGACATGTTCCCGGTGCTGTTCGCGATCGGGCGCACCCCCGGCTGGATTGCGCAATGGACCGAGATGCTGCTCGACGACGAGCAGCGCATCGCCCGCCCGCGCCAGGTTTACACCGGGCACGCCGTGCGCGACTACGTGCCGCTGGAGCGGCGCTCTTAGCGCTGCTTTTCACAAGTGGTGAGGGGATCAGCGGCGGGGCAACGCTGCCCGCCGGCAGCTCCGTCTCTGCCGCCCCCGGAACTCGGTTTCCGGCGGACGCGGCGTGGAGCCACAGCGGCGCATGACCTCCGGGCCTCGCCGAAGTTGAGCAGAAACCCCAGCTGTCACTGCGTCAGGCGCAAGCAGGGCTGGATCTGTTCGCGGCGAGCGGCCGTGGCATGCGCCACGGACTTGAGCTCGAGGATGACCGTCCCCTCAACCACGGGGTCCGCCCGGCGGCGGCGCGGCCAGGCAGGTCTCACCTTCACACGATGCCTCGGGCGTGCCCCTTGTGACGAATCGACGTCGCCGCATTCGTGCGATGGTCTCTAAGCAGCCTTGACTCCCCAGCGCCGCGTCAGCTCAATCAACTGCTCCGCATGCTGGGGCCAATCATGCAACGTCTCGGGGTCGAAGTCGGCACCATTCGGCCACACCAGCGTGTGGACCTCGGGATCGATGCGCACCTGCCTGAACACCGCCTGATCAAGGAGTGCCTGATAGATCTCACCAGCGAGGACCGGCTCGAAGTTGATCGTCTGTTCGGTCGCGTCGTCGAATCGAACGCGCAGCGTGTACGGACCGACGATCTCGAACGAGTCGACGCGACAAATGCGATGCTCCATCATTTCTTCCCTACGCCAGGGGCGCAATCGGCCGCGGCCTGCGCCCAGCTTGAAGCAACTGCCAGTCCGCCAGCAATTCGGCCTGATGGAGTTCCGCCCACGCCTCGACCAAGCGTCGTTTACATCCTGGCCAGCAAACGGAACGGCACGCTGTACATTGGGGTGACCTCAGAGCTGGCAACGCCGGGTGTGGCAGCATAAGAGTAAGGTAGTGGAGGGTTTTTTCCCAAGTATGGCGTTGACAAGCTGATCTACTACGAAGCGCAGGGCTGCGCAGAGACCGCAATCGTGCGGGAGAAGCAGCTGAAGAAGTGGCGCCGCGCCTGGAAGATGACAAATTGCGTCCCTTGCCGTGACCGAGCTTGAGTTCGATGGACACCGTGTAAGCGGCGCGATTTGGTTCGGCGACTCCGCGCCCTTGGTTTCGACGGACCGTATGCGGGCACGCGCCATCACTTCATGGTCCATGGCGAACATCGCCTGGCCGTGCCCTCAAACGCCGAGTATTCCGTGCCGCAACTTCGCATGCTGATTGCTGAGATCGAAGCGATCATGGGGCGCGAACTCTCGGGAGGAGAGCGGCCTCGGCTCTGTGCCAGTTCGTTGCCGATTGCCCACCTGCCTACTGCCCTCTGCCTACTGCGTGCGTACTGTCTCCTCCCCCGCATCCCGTCAGCGCGTTGTTCACGGCCCGCACCAGTTCATCCACGGTGACGCTGCTGCTGTCGTCAGTGTCGAAAGACGGGCAATCATCCAGCGGCTGCTGGCCGAGGGCGATGTTGCCGCCCTCGGCCAACTCGGCGGCGGCTGACTTGGTGTTGCGGAAGCTTGTCCCAAAACCTGTATGGGTATAGCATACCATCAAAATGATCGACCTCTCCGAAGGGCCCTTCCATCGCAAGGTTCAGCTCACGGACGACCTTCTGTTGGAGGTGATCATTCGAGAGGTGCGCGGTGGTCCGCATTATCCGCAGGGAATTCGCTACCGCTGCTATTTGGGAAACCCGAAGACGAACGACGTGATTGTCCTCTACGACATCCATCCCGGCAAGTCCCACCATCGTCACGTAAGGGGCCGGCAGCGGCGGTACCGGTTCACGACCCCCGCGCAGCTCTGGGACGATTTCGTGGCGGACGTAGAGGCAGTATTGCGAGGCGAGTTATGAAAGTGCGCCGCATCAAGATCGGCATCAAAGACTGGGCGGAAAACAAGCGAGAACTCCGGGACGTGTTCAGACGCCTCGGAGCCGGCAAGAAACCGCCGGCTGAGGACGCGCTCTACTTTCGGGACATTGCCACCTTTCGGCGATGTCTGACTCCAAAGCGGCTCGAACTGCTGTGGGTGATCGGGGAGAAGCGGCCGCAGTCGGTCCGGGAGCTGGCAGCGATGGTGAAGCGCGAGCCCAAGAACGTCAACGAAGACCTCGGCTATCTCGCGAGCGTCGGCCTCGTGGAGTTTCGCCCGAGCGGCGCGCGCGGCAAAGCGAAGGCTCCGGTTGTTCCCTATGATCGGGTAGATCTCAGCCTGGAACTCCGCGGTGAGGCCGCGTAGTAGCCTCCAGCCCCGGCAGCCTCCGTCACCCGACACCGAGCACGCGACCGGTTTCGTCACCCCCCTCACACACTCAGCGCGTTGTTCACCGCCTTCACCAACTCGTCGACGGTGACGACGTCGTCGCCGTTGCCGTCGAATACGGGACAGTCGCCGAGGTCGGTGTTGACGCCTTTGACCAGCTCGTCGACCGTGACCATGTTGTCCGCGCTGCAGTCGCCGATGCAATTCGGTGTGGCCGGCGTGCTGGAGCTGACCGATGCGGCGCGCGAATACTTCGCCCGCACCGGCTACGATCCGTCGTGCGGCGCCCGGCCGCTCAAGCGGTTGCTGCAGCGGGAACTAGAGACGGCGCTCGGCCGCAAGATCTTCGCAGGCGAGGTGCGCGACAACAGTCGCGTGCTCATCGACTGCGCCGGCGATCAGTTGCGCTTCGAGAGTCAGCCGCTGGCGGAGGCGGCATGAGAACGCGCGCACATCGCCGGTTTGACAACCGCGAATCCGGCGAAGGAGAATGGCACCGTTGCCGAGAGGACAAACAGCCATACCGCTTGCCGCTGGTCCTGGCCAGCGCTTATACTGTGTTGTGTACGATCCCAGGAGATCGATCAAGCCACACCCGGAGAGGTTGCATATGAGTGTCATCGCAATTGAGGGCGTCGTCGACCACGGGCTGATCCGTCTGACAAGCACCACCGCCTTGCCGGACGGCGCGAGGGTATACGTCATCGTCCCGGACGCGGCATCTGCTACGGCACCACGGATGCTGAGCCCTCGCCTTGCGCACCCTGAGGACGCAGCTGACTTCACAATGGAAGTGACTGGAACGCGATCCGATGCCCGCGTATGACCACAACCGCTTCGTACCTCCTGCGCCGGTTGCGGAGGTCGATCTGAGTCATGGCGAAACCGGCGCGACCTGGGCGAGGGTGCCTATGCTGCTTGACTCGGGGGCTGATGTTACGTTGATTCCGCGTGCCGCTGCGACTCGGCTGGGTGTTGCGCACATTCCCGGTAAGCAGTACGAGCTTGTCGGTTTCGATGGAAGGACGAGTTTCGCCTCCGCGGTGCACTTGAAGCTCACCCTCATGGAACGTACGTTTCGGGGGCAGTTCCTGCTGATCGACCAGGAGTACGGTATTCTCGGTCGCAACATTCTCAATATCCTTCCAATCGTGCTCGACGGTCCACGGCTCCAGTGGAGTGAGTTGGAGCAGCCGCAGGCGTAGAATTCCTGCGAGAGGACGGGCACCAGCGTTCACTGTGACGAGCCCGAAGAGCCCCCCCGGGAGCGGCTCGTGCAACTCCTAGCCCAACTTCCTCACAGACATTCGCTCATCGCGTTGTTCACGGCCCGCACGAGTTCATCCACGGTGACGGTGCCGCTGTCGTCAGTGTCGAAAGACGGGCAGTCGGAGAGCAGCAGCGAGCCGAGGGCGATGTTGACGCCCTTCACCAGCTCATCGACGGTGACGGTGTTGCTGGAGCCATGGTCGCCGATGCACGCCGACACTCGACACCGGCGTGATCATTGGCGTCGGGGTTTATCCACGGAATGGCTGCCACAGAGGGGATGCTGGTGGCCGTGAAAGATGCCGTTGGCGTGCGGGATGATCCTGGGCTTGTGCCCCACTCACAGCGGCAGGAACACGATCTTGCCATCCCACTCGTTGGCGGCTGTGGCCTCGGCGATAAGCGCGAGGTCGTCGATAGCGCGGCCGATTGGGTACTCCTGCGGGACGAGAACGAGACCGGTCATGGGCAGCTGGCGGCCAAGCCGCTCTTCAGCGCGTGCTCGCATCGTTCGGTGGTCGTGAGAGACGAGCACCCGACGTTTCGCTGCGGCCCACTGCAGGACATCGGCGTCCGGCGCTTGTGCGAGGCCCGCGGTTTGCACGGTCTGTGCGTCGAGGCGCGGCGCCCGCCGATGTAGACCGCGGACAATCCTTCCGTTGAAGTCCTCGTCGAATAGATACCGGACCGCGCTCACGCCGCGTGTGCCTGGGTGCGCCGGCGCGCCAGCATGCGCCGCCGCAGATCCGCGAGGAAGCCGCGGTGCTGCCGTTTGAGCCGTCGCCGCAGCCGCTCCGCAACCCGGTGTTCCTGTTTGAGATACCGATCAAGCTCCAAGCGGTGAGACAAGTAGTACGCGACCACGGCGTATACCTGGCCGAGGGAGAGGGAGGGGAAATCCTGGCACATCTGCTCCGGGGTAGCGCCGGCCCAAAACCCGTGGATAACACTCGCAGCGGACACCCGGGTACCGGCCAAGCGCCACGTCCCTTCCGGGGTGCAGGTGAAAAGCTCCGCGGGAAGCTCCAGCGACTTCATCCCGAGCAAGGCTACCGGTTCACTTCGGGCCAGGCAAGTGCGGCCACGATCCCACAATCCACGCCTTCAATTTGCCGACCGCATCGCCCTGATCCCCATCACCCTTCACCTGTCTCCCTTGCCCCTTCCGCTTGCCGACTTACGTGCCTCGCCAGTAGCCGGCACCCATCGCCCGACGCCGAACGCCAGACCTTCTTCACCCCCCGCATCCAATCAGCGCATTGTTCACCGCCCGCACGAGTTCATCCACGGTGACGGTACCGCTGTCGTCAGTGTCGAAAGATGGGCAATCAGAGAGCAGCAGCGAGCCGAGGGCTATGTTGACGCCTTTGACCAACTCGTCGACGGTGACCTGTTCATCGTCATCGCAGTTGCCGACGCAGGTGCTCGCAGGGGGCCCGGTTGCGGTCGGTGTCGGCATGATCGTTGGTGTCGATGTTACCGTGGTGGTGGCGATCCACGTCGGCGAGGGCGTGTGCGTAACGGTCCCTGTCTCCGTCGCTGCCGGCGTTTCGGATGGCGATGGCGGCGGGGTCGGTTCTTCGATCGTGATTGCACCCGGACCGCAAGTGACGGGCACGAGGTTGCCGAACTCGTCCACCGCCTCGCATTGATCGGTAATCGGGTACGAACCGGGCGCCGCCGCCGGTTCCACCGCGAAACAGCACTGCAGCAGACCCGCAGCCGGCAGCGGCGCGACCGGCTCCGTGTGCGTCATGCCTGAGGACTCGGCGTTGCCGTCGGGGTTCGTGTTGGCGTGCAGGTGCCATGGGCGGTTCCACAGTAGCCAACGAACGTGCGCGTCGGCGTTGCGGAAGGCCGGCGGGTCCACGTGGCCGTCTGCGTAAACGTGGGCCGGCGAGTCCACGACGGCGTTGGGGTTGGCGACGGGCGTCGTGTGTTGGTGGGCCCGGGCGTGCAAGTCCCTCGCGCCTGCCCGCAGAACCCGAAGGGCGTTCGTGTCGCGGTAGGTGTGCGGCTCGGTCGTCGACTTGGCGTGAGCGTGGGCGTCATCGACGGCGCCCGTGTGTGGGTTGCCGTAGGCGTGCGAGTCGGCGTCGAAGTCGGGCGCTTCGTTGCAGTCCGCGTCGGTGTTGCCGATGGCTTGGAGGTGAACGTCGGCGTGTGTGTCCGCGTGGGGCGCAGAGTGAACGTGGGCGTACGACTTGGCGAAGGGATTCGCGTCGCAGTGATCGTGCGTGTCAAGGTCGAGGACGGTGTCGGCGTTGGCGTGCGGGTGCCTGTCTGGGTTGGCGTGTTCGTCCTCGTGCGGGTCGATGTTGGAGACTTTGTGGGGGTTCTTGTCGACGTAGCGGTCGGAGTGGTCGTGGGCGTTCTCGTAAACACGGCCGTGGGAGAGTTGCTGGGCGTTCGCGTCGCTGTTGGCGGTGACGTCGGCGACGGGGTCAGAGTGGGGGTGGGAGAAGCCGCCACTCCTGTTCCGTTCAGGAGCGCAATCTGCGGGCTGCCCGGTGCATTGTGGTTGATTGTGACGCTGGCGCTGCGGCTACCAACAGTTCCCGGTAGGAACCGTACGCTCAGTGCGCAGCTGCCACCCGGCGCAAGGTTCGCCGCTGAGCAGCCATTCGTGACGATTGAGAAATCTCCTGGATTGCTCCCCCCGAGCGCCACGGTGCCGATGTTCAACGTCCCGTTGCCGGTGTTCGTTACGATCAACGACTGGGGCGCGCTGGCCGTGCCCACCAGTTGGGTACCGAATTGCAGCGCGCTCGCGTTCAAGGTTGTAGCTGGAGTGAGAGGCAGAGTGATGCGGCCAATCTTGCCAACGCCCTCGGTAAACCAAATATTCCCATCGGGCCCGCTGGTGATTCCAAGCGGGTTGCTGTTGGTAGTGGGAATCTGGAACTCCGCCAGTTGCCCATCCGGTGTAAGACGACCGATGAGATTCGCTTCCTGTTCGGTGAACCACACTGCGCCGTCTCGCCCTGACGCGATCCCAAGCGGGCTGCTCAGGTATGGCGAGACGAGCGAGACTGGGAACTCGGCGAAACTTCCGTCGGGCGTAATCCGGCCCACGTTTCCCGGAGACTGGCCCTGCTCAACAAACCAGACGTTCGCATCTGGACCCAAGGTGAGAGCGTGGGGCCCACCCTGCGCCCCGGGAAGGGGAAACTCATCGATCGTGCCGCCGGTCTTGATGCGACCAATCTTCTTCGCTCCCTGCTCGCCAAACCAGATGTCGCCATCGCTGCCGAGCGCAATCCCTGCCGGGTTCGCGCCTCCCGTTGGAATCGAGAACTCGGTGATCACCCCCGATGTTGTAATGCGTCCAACCCGGTTCCCGAAGCCCTCGGAGAACCACAGGTTCCCGTCTGCACCGGTGACGATGAACCTTGCTCCACTGCCGGCAGTAGGCAAATCGAGCTTTGTGACCGCACCAAACGGAGTAACGCGACCAATCTGGGCGCAGTTGTCGTCCGTGAACCACAGATTCCCGTCGGGGCCAGTAGTAATGGAGCAGGGGAACCCGGTGCTCGCCCGCCCTGGGCAATCAGCCAACGTGGCAAATTCGACAACGCTGCCACTCGGCGTGATCCGCCCAATCTTGTTGGCGTCGGCTTCCGTAAACCAGAGATTTCCGTCGGGGCCGGACGTGATGCCGAAGGGTTTGGCGCTCGAAGTGGGGACAGGAAATTCCACTACTGGGCCAGTGGTAACGGGGGATGTCCCCATTCCAGTCAGCTGAAGATCTTGAGGGCTATCTGGGGCGTCATCCGTCATCGTCAAAAAGGCTGTCCGCGGCCCTGAGCCGGTCGGCGTGAATCGTACGTCAAGCGAGCAGGTCACACCCACACCGAACGTCGTTGGTGGGGTGACCCAGCCGCAGTTGTAGGTGTAGAAGGAAACACTGAAGTCGCTAGTGTTGGCTCCGGTCAGCACCATGCTCGTGATGTGGAGGGGCGACAGGCCGTTGTTGGTGAGGTCGAAGCGCTGGATCCTGCTCATGCTGCCAACCGGCTGACCGTTGAAGTCTAGGCTCGGCGGACTGAGTGTGGCCGCTGGGTTTCCAGGCAGTGTGCCGGTTCCACTCAACCGAATTGAGTGCGGGCTCCCACTGGCATTGCTCTCGAAGATGAGGTTCGCGCTGCGCGTTCCGCCTGCTTGAGGTCGAAAGCGAACGCCCATGGTGCAAGTCGCGTTCGGGGCCCAATTGCCCATGCAATTTGGATCCCGATCGAAGTCCGTCGGGTTCAGACCGGCAGGATAGATGTTCGTAATGCGCAACTCGGCGGTGCCGGTGTTCCTGACCGTAATGTTCTGCGTACCACTCGTTGTTCCAACCAGCTGACTGGCGAAGGCCAGACCACTCACGCTGAAGGTGATGGCTGGCGCAGGGGCCGACGGTCCGGCGATTCCGGTCCCACGAACAGGCAAACTTACCGTTTGCGGCCCACCGCCTGGGTTGTAGGCGACCGTGATGTAACCGCTCCGAACGCCCATAGCTTGCGCCGTGAATACCACCCCGAAGGTTGCTGCGCCGCCGGAAGGGAGCGACAGCGGCAAGGTGGGTCCGTTCGTGACATCGAAGTCCGGGTCGCCCGCCCCGCGAAAGATGTTTACGATCGTCATAGTGCTCGCCGTGACATTGCGCACCGTGACGGTCTGGGTCGGGCTTGTGGTCCCCACTTCCTGATCACCGAACCCGAGGCTTGTTGGAAACAGCGTCACCGCGGCCCCCGTCGGGCTCGTACCCGTGCCTGTCAAAGCGACCGACCGTAGGCCACCCGGCGCGTTATCGGAGAACTGAAGTGCAGCAGTCCGATTCCCGATGACGGTAGGAACGAAGATCGCCGCAACCGAACAAGCTGCCCCAACGTTGATCGTCGAGCCGGTGCAGGTATCGAAGGTCTTCTGAAAGTCACTGACGTGCGTGCCGACGATAGTAGCTTCCGTCACAGCCAGCGGGAGTGTACCAACATTCCTGACGACCACCGTTTGTGCCGCGCTTGGTGTACCGATTTGCTGATTCCCGAAGGTGAGCTGCGAACTGCTCAGGCTAACCTGCGGTCCCGCTGGCGCCACACCGCTCCCGCCCAACGACACGTGGTCCGGGCTAGTCGCCGCGTTGCTGCTGATCGTCAACGTGCCAGTGCGGTAGGTGGCTGTCTTGGGCAAAAACTGCAGCGCAATACGGCATGTGTCCTGCAGTGAGATCGTGCGGCCGGAACATGCATCAGCCGCCATGAGGAAGTCCCCGGTGTTGGTCAGGCTCACTCCGTCGATCTGCAGATCCGCGGTGCCGACGTTCGTCACCTGGACTATCTTCAATGCGCTCGCGGTATTCACGACCTGCGCATCGAAGATGATTGAGCTGCGATCTAGCTGGACCACCGGAACGCCGGGGCTTGGTGGCGGCGAAGGGTAGGACCAACCCCAGGTGGTCTCGCTCCAGAGGTCGACGCCGTCTACCACGACGTGGACCCGATATAGGAAGCGAGTTGGTTGAGTGACACCCGGCGCGGTGATTGTGCTCAGAAACAGTCCGGGCGATTGCGGGTTCTGCTCGGTCGCCTGTGACGTTGTGTGGCATCCAGGCGTGACAGAGTCGGAACACGGGGCATTCGGGTCTGCAGGATCCGCACCTGAAGCCGCGGTACTCCAATGCACATCAGCGTGGGTTACCCAGCGTCCCCAGTTGACGCGCCAACCCACGTCGTAGTGATGGCCAGCCACCATCGAGCGGAAAGGTGGTCGATTCTGCCACAGGACAGGCCGGGCATTGCGGAGGTCCTCTTCCAGCCAACTGAAGACGCCTGGACACCTCTTGGAAGGCAGCTCGTTGTGGTCGCAATCTTGGAACTCGCGGCTCTGCATGATCGGCCAAGTGCGAAATGTCGCACTCTCGATTGGTACGGCCCCATCGGTGTCGAAGTAGAGGTAGCCTAGACCCGGCGGGAAACCCCATCCAAGCCACAGGCTTCCCTGCTGCAGATCACCAGAGAAGTTGGTTGATTCGGCTCCGTAGGCCACGATCTTTGAGTAGAATCCATCGTCTCCGTTGCACGCTGCGCTCGTGTCATCGAAGCGATGGATAGAGGAGTGATTGTTCAAGCAACGAAGCCAGTCGTTCGTGCCCAGAACCTGCACCAGGTCGTATTCGTCCCAGCGCATATCGGCCAGGAATCCCTGTCCAGCCCCGAAGAGCCGATTCTGCGCAGGCCCCGCGGCATAGCCGAAGTTCGCCAGTGGCGTGCCATGGTGCGGCGTGCCCAGGGTGATTAGCCGCAGGGTCCTTACCCCGCCAGGGTCCGTTTCGGTGAAGTGCTGTTCTTGCATGAACGACCGCGCGACAAGACCGCCCATGGAATGTGCGACGATCACCATGGGGCGTTCCTTGAATCCGTACGGGACGGCCGGTTGATCGAACGCGACGATTTGCCTTAGCAGGGACGCCCCCAACTCGCCGATGTGTTGGGGATCGCTGGGAAGCAAGGCCCCGCCAGGAAAGCCAGGAAAGAGGGGGTCAACCGTGTCATAGGCGAAGAAGTACACCTTGTAGTCGTCGAGTAGGCGTGTGTCATTGTGAAGGTAGGTGACAAAGTCGTCCCACACGCGTTCGTAGGCCTGCGCGCCGACATACGACAGGCCGTGAATGAGGACGAGCGGGGTTCTAACGCCCAGCGGCTGCGTGTCACCGGACCACGGGAAGAGTCTCGGTGGGCTCGCTATCGCTACCTGCGAGAAGAGCAGAAGGGCGAACACCAATGCCGCACAGGAGTGGGTCAGCCGGGAGCTGACCCTGCCCGACTTGTGGCCTCTGGACACGGAGGTTGGATTGCGGTAGACGTACATGCGTGACGGCGGTGGTGGAAGCGGCGGGGTTGGTTTTTCCGGTCGGTGCGATCGATGCGATTCTGATTCGGATGGAGGCGGAGCCCATCATGGTTCGGTCCGGTTTGTGGCGTATGGTGTGCGAGGACCTCGATTTTCGTTTCTCA
>JACQVA010000208.1 GCA_016210005.1 Deltaproteobacteria bacterium
CTCGACTCACCGGCGTTGTGCGAGGGCCCGGGGAAAGCCGGTACCTGCTCTTCATCCGGCTTGCTCTGATGGCCGGGGCCGTAGACGCCCGGCAGCAACTCATCGTGGCAGGTGTCGCAAGTCAGCGAGTCGTGCAACGGCAGCAAGGTGATCGCCAGATCGTTGTGGCAGAGGGCACACTTCCCAAACACACTCGACTCGCCGGCGTTGTGCGATGGGCCGGGGAACGCCGGTACCTGCTCTTCATCCGGCTTGCTCTGATGGCCGGAACCGTAAACGCCCGGCAGCAAGTCGTCGTGGCAAGTGTCGCAGGTCAGCGAGTCGTGCAACGGCAGCAAGGTGATCGCCAGATCGTTGTGGCAGAGGGCACACTTCCCAAACACACTCGACTCGCCGGCGTTGTGCGAGGGCCCGGGGAAGGCCGGCACTTGCTCGGGTCCGGGGATTTGTCGGTGTCCCGGGCCGGTGCGTCCGACCAACAACTCGCGGTGACACACCTCGCATTTGAGAGCAGCGCCGCCTGCTAGCAGACTACCGGCCTCAGTCGTGTGGCAAATGGCGCACTGTCCAAACGCAGCGATGGTATCGGCCGGCGGGCCTTGATATTGCGGAGCGCCCTCGTTGCCGCACGCGGCGAAGCAGAAGACGACCGCGACCGGCCACCAGGCAACCAGCCTCCCGCGCGCCGCGGCCCGGCCGTGACGGCTTGAACCTCCGGCGCGTATAACCCCGGCGTTGCTCATCGCCCAGCCCCATGGCAACGGCGGCACAGGCTGCCGTCATCGACGGGTAGCCGCAGCCGGCGCGTTCCCTTCTTGGCAAACGTCGCACCGACATCAGGCGCGTTGTGCCGGCTCTGCGCGCGTTGCCACCGCTTCTCCACCGCTTGCTTTACGCTCTCGGGCAAGCCCGCGGGGCGGGGCAGCCACGGCGAAGCCTGTGTGTCTTCGTTGCTGATAGCCGGATCGTGAAACACGTGGCAGGTGCCGCAATAGATGCGTTCATCTTCGGTCAGCGGCAGTGGTGCCTGCTCCTGGGCGGTTGGTGTGAGGAGGCGGGCAACGCTAGCGGCGCTGGCGCGAGCGTGCTCGGCAGCGCCGGCGTGAGCGGTTGGCGAGTGGCACAGGGTACAGGTCTCCGGCTTCGAGCGTGACAAAGTCAAGTCGTCGTTGTGGCAGGCCGCACACTTCTCTGCCTGCACTTGCCCGTCCGGGGCAATCATGTTGTGCAGGTCTTCCGAATCTTCCTGCGCCCGTGCAGGAGGGTGGAGAACCAGCAGCCCCAGTAGCAGCAGTGCCGCGCGCTTCACTGCGTCACCCCGTTGTCCCCGTGGCAGAGCTGACAACTCGACTCGCCCTGATTGCGAACGATGCTGCGGGTCGCGGCTAGGTCGATGCATCCGTCCGTCACCTGCTCGGTGCACTCCGGCAGCCCGGTACGATTGACCACGTGCATGTTGCGCAGTTCGTGGCAGGCAAAACAATCTGGCCGCCCCCAGCCGGTGGGATGCTCGGTTTCGACCACCACCAAGCCGGCGGGTGAGGCTAGCAGGTTACCGAAGTCGTCGCCGGCCATCGGCCCGTCGCTGCCGCAGCTCGCCAGCGCTAGACCGAGCAGGGCACCAAGAAGTCCCGGTGCCCACGTGGGTTGCCGCCTGCCGAGGAGTGCGCTCATGGCGCGCCGCTCACATTTCCCCGCTCGTGACAGCGGATACAGAAATCCTCACGGTGACAGCTGGCACAGCGCATCGGGTTGGCGGTGGCCTCGATGCCGTGGATGAAGCGGAAATTGCGATCATGCATGCGAGTCTGGATCGAATCCCGCCGTTCGTGGCAGTCGATGCACTGCTGCTGGCGATGGCAGGACTCGCACAGCGCTGGATTGGCGCGCGCCATGCCGGCATGCACACGCGACCACGCCACATCGTGATCCGCGGGCCGCAGGGGGGCGAGGTTGTCGTGGCAGGTCGTGCACGCGCTCGGCGCGGCACCCACATGGCCGGCGCCTGGCCCGTGGCAGAAGTGGCAAGCCCCACTGCCCGGATAAAGAGCTTGTGCCGACAACTCGCGCGCTAGCTCTTCCTCGCCGGAGTCGATCAGCGCGTCGAAGCGGTGGCAATCAAGGCAAGTAGCGGCGCTCGATTCCAGCACTTTGGCGTGGCGCTGGTGGGTGAACTTGTGGCGCGCGTCAGCAGTGCTCAAGCCGGCTTGCGAGACCGCCCGCCGCTGCAGGTAGCGATTGGCAGGCATGTACTCGCGGCACGCCGCCAACCAACCAGCGGTGACGACCGCGGCGCAGATGAAGACGGTCCGCCACCTCACAGCGTCTTCCCCTCGTTTTCCCGCGCCAGACGGCGGCGGAAGTTGTATTCGATCAAGAACCCGAAGCGGAAATCCTCGTCGAAGCGGTCGTTGCGATTGCCCTCGAAATTGACCTCCCATGTCAGCCCGGGCAGGACGACGAAGCCCACGCCGGCAAGTCCGCTGATGGGGGTGTCGGATTGGTTTCGTTCCTTGTCGTAGCTGGTGACCTCAATCTGGGTCCGGAAGATCACTCGCTCGTACACGCGATTCTCGTATAGGGCCTTGCCACCGTCGACACGCCCGGCGTCGCTGTCGATGACGTAGTACTGCAGGCGGACCACCTCGAGGCCATCACCACCGGGCAGCCACATTAGCCCGGCGCTGGCCAAGTGGGAGTTCTCGACCTGGCTATCCTTGATGTGGTCGTAGTGCTGGAAGGAGTAATCGACGAAGCCGGACAAGGTCGGCCCGAAAGGGTGTGACACACCGGCTCGTGCCTGCCTCATGGCGCCGGCGGCGAACAGGTCGAAGGTGGGATCCTCGCGCCGGTTGAGATCAGCCAGCGCCGGACGCCGAGCGTCGTCCTGGGGTTTGTAGTACGTGCCCTCGAGGTTGAAGTTGAGTCGCGGGTTGGTCCACAGCAGATCCACTCCGGCGGTGCCAAGGTCGAGATTCTGGTGGTCTGCGTCATAGGATAGCGAGCCGTAAAAGCTGGGGACGCCAAGCAGCGTGGCGAATGTCCGCGAGGCGGTGACATTGACCAGTTGGCGCAAAACGCGGTCGGCTCGTTCCAGGCCGAAGTATCCGAGTGAGAGTTGGGTACCACCCAGGCGTGTGGTGCGCATGCTCCCGCCCCAGATGGTCTCGTCTTGGGAGAGCAGGTTGGTGGTGAAGGTCGGCTCGAAGTAGCGCGGCGCGCCACCGAAGACGGTGAACGACACCGGCCAGCCCGGGTCGATGCGAACCTTGCCCGCATCGGCCACGAAGACACCGCCGGGCCCTTCGCTGACGAACTGACGCCCGAGCGCCAGGCCGACGCCCGGAATCGCCCCGGGCACCTGCAACGAGCCGGCGTAGAAATCACTAGCCCCATCGTCGCTGCCGAAGTCGCGCTCTAGCCGGAAGAAGGTATCGAAGCGGCTGCCGTGACCGATGCCGGTCAGGGCCAGGTCGCCGTAAAGATCATGTGGCGCCTCGGTCTCTCCGGTGTGATCGCCTTGGCGGACTTGCCCGCGCAGCGACAGCGTGCCGGCCGCTTCCTGCGCCCGTGCCGCCGCAGCCAAAAGCATGACCGCCCCCAAGCCCAAGGCAACAGCGCTTGCCCCACTCCTCAACACCGAATCTCTCCACCGCACCTACTACGAAAACCGCACCATGGGTGCAAGCGAAAGCGGCGGCAGGACGAGGCGGCCCAAAGATGGTGCGAGGACGCCACGGTTCTCACGGGTACCCAGTGGCGCTACCTGAAGGTGCCGCAGAAATTGTTCGAGCAGCTCCAAGCCGCAACGCTCACCGACTTGGTCGCGACAAGTGGTTCGCTGCTCTAACGCGTAGCCCAGCCCGGAGCAGCGCACAAACAGCAGCGGCGGCGTGTCAGTCCTTGCGCCGCCTTCGAGCGCCGCGTGCGCGCTTGGCAGGCACACCGAGACGCCGGCGCATCTCCTCACTGGAGATCCCACCCTCTGCCCTGTGGCGCCGTCGGGACCGTTCGATGAGGGCCAAGAACTGCGGGTTTGTGCTCAGTGTTGCCGTTTCCTGGTCCGCGTTCTCAATGGGCATCAGTGCCGCGACTGGCCTTCCACGCCGGGTAACAACCACCGGCTGCCTTCGCACGTCGCGGACATAGTCGGCCAGCGGTGCCGTCGCCTTCGCCATGTCAACCTGCTCCTACCCATCACCCGTCGCCAATGTCTACAACCCCTGCCCGCCTACTGTATGCGCCCCCGCCCTTGGCGCGGTCAAGTCCCGCTTTCGTCATCCAGCATCGGGAACCCTCAGCTTCGCCATCGACCACACGGACCTGAACATGAACCTCCGCGCGCGGGTAACCTCGCACTCGCCGAGCCGCTGCCGCTCTGCGATGGAGAAATGGCGGAAGTCACCGTCACCTCCGCTCCGGCGGCCGACCATGCGGACGTTATCCGGGCAACATCGGGAGCGTGGGCCGACCTGCTCGATTGCGACGAGTTCGAGCGCGCCGTCTATGAACGGCGGCACCACCAGCGCGCACGTTGACCAGCTCCTGCCCCCTCGCTTACACTATTGCCGTTATGCGGAAGGCCAAACCAACCAAAACGAGGCACACCACCACGGTGCGCAGCGCCCAGTACGAATACACCGTCGTCTTCGAACCCGCGGAGGAAGGTGGTTTCATTGTGCGCGTGCCGGCCCTCCACGGCATCGCGACCCAGGGCGAAACGCTCGACGAAGCGCGCGCCATGGCCGAGGACCTTATTCGCGGCTACCTGCAGTGCTGAAACGCGCCGGGTTCGTTCTCGATCATACGACCGGCTCCCATCACTTCTTCCGTCATCCCAATCGCCCACGCTCCGTACCGGTGCCATTCCATCACGGTGACATCAAACGCGGCCTGCTCCACGAGATTTATTCGCCAGGCCGGCCTCACGACTGAAGAGTTCATCAAGCTGTTGCGTGATTGAACCACCGATCACGACCGACGCCGGCGACCGCTGGCGTGAGATCGGCGTTGGCTTCACGAGCGACAAGGGCGACACGATCACCGTGCTCCTTGACGCCCTGCCGGTGCACCGGCACTCGCAGATCCGCCCACTCGTGAGGCGCCCGTTCATCGCCGACATCACGCCGCTCGCTCAGCAGGACGTCGACGCCATCGCTGCGACCATTGCTGAGCAGAACCCGGCGGCGGCTGGGCGCTTCCTCGACGACTTCGACGCGGCCGTCGACCGGCTCCTTGAGTTCCCCGAACTCGCCCACGCGACGCCGGCATTCCAACGGTGCCGATCGCCCCGCCGCGACAGGAGGGCGAGCAATCGGGGTGCTGCTTCTTGGCGTCGTCGCGCTGGGGGCCATAGCTCCAGCAGCCGTCGCGCAGGCGCCGTCGCGGCCAGACGTCGTGGTTGTGCTCGGCGAGCCGCTCGATCAACTCGGCGATGCCGGCGGGCAACTGCACCTGCGCGGTGTCGATGGGTTTGGCTGGTACCGCGTGATCAGAGCTTACTTTCCGGTGCCGGAACGCACGAGAAGAGAACCTAGTCGCTTCGCAGCGCGAACTGCAAGAGCGAACTCCGCCGGACTGTGCGCCACCCGGCCGAGGTCCCGGCTCACTGCCACAACACCTGCGCCAGCTCCGCCTGCCCCGCCTGCTCGTGGCGGCGTTCGACGATGCGGTTCTGCCGGTCGACGAAGGCGATGCGCGGTTCCCAGGTGCGGGCTTCGGCCTCGGTCATCCAGCCGAAGGTGGCAATGATAACGAGGTCACCGGGTTTGGCCTTGTGCGCGGCGGCGCCGTTGATGCACACCACCCCCGAGCCGGGCTGGCCGCGCAGCGCGTAGGTCCGGAAGCGTTCGCCGTTGGTGACGTTCCAGATCTCGACCTCTTGGTGCGGTAGGATGTCCGCGGCCGCCAGCAAGGTGGCATCAACGGTGACGCTGCCCTCGTAATTCAGGTCGGCGCCGGTGACGGTGGCGCGGTGAATCTTGCTGCGAAACATGTTGCGGTACATCGGCCTTCTCCTTACCGGGCGCTGTCGCCCAGTATCGTGTTATCAATCAGACGGGTCGCACCGATGAACACCGCCAGCGCTAGCACGGCCGCGCCGGCGACGTACTCGACCGGCTGCAACGACTCGGCGTCGGCCAGTGCAACGTAGTCGATCCGCGCGCGCGGCTCGGCGCTCAACACCGCGCGGACTCGTTCGAGCAGCGCAGCGCCGCGGTTCTCACCCTGCTGCACCGCGTCCTCGGCGGCGGCGAGCGCTTGCGATAAGCAGCGCGCGGCAGCGCGTTCCGCGCCCGCGAGGTAGGCGTTGCGCGAACTCATCGCCAAGCCGTCGGGCTCGCGCACGATCGGTGCGCCGAGGATCTCGATGTCGTAGTCGAGATCACGCACCATCCGGCGAATTGTCACCAGCTGTTGGAAGTCCTTCCGCCCGAAGACCGCCACCTGCGGCTTGACCGCGTTGAACAGCTTGGTGACCACCGTCGTCACGCCGCGGAAGTGGCCGGGCCGCTTCTCCCCGCACAAGCAGCCTGTCACCTGCTCCACCGTTACCGCGGTTTGAAACCCATCGGGGTACATCTGGCTCGCCTGCGGTAGATACAGCACCTCGGCGTCAGCGTCGCTGAGCAGCTCGGTATCGCGCTCGAGGTCGCGCGGATAGCGCGCGAGGTCTTCATCCGGACCGAACTGCATAGGGTTCACGAAGATCGACGCCACGACCGCATCGGCGTGCCGGCGTGCTACAGCCACAAGGCTGAGATGTCCGGCGTGCAGGTAGCCCATCGTCGGCACCAAGCCGATGCGCCGGCCGGCGGCGCGGGCGCCGTCGGCCCACCGCTGCATTGCGCGGATACTGGTGATGGTTTCCATCGGAGGCCTGCCGGCAAGGCTTAGCGCCCCACACCTCAGCCCTGCGCCGCCACCTTGCCGTCGCGCGGCGGCACCGGTGTCAGCGAGTGGAACGAGTGGCGATCGCTCGGGAACACGCCGCTGCGCACGTCTTCGACGTAGGCGCGCACGGCTTCGCTGGCGACGTGCCACAGCTCGGCGTAGCGCTTGGCAAAGCGCGGCGACAGGCGATCGGAAAGCCCGAGCACGTCGTGCAGCACCAAGATCTGTCCGTCGCAGTCAGGTCCGGCGCCGATGCCGACGGTGGGGACTGTCAGGCGTTCGGTGAGTTCGGCGGCAAGGTCGCGCGGGATGCCTTCGAGTACGACCGCGAACACCCCCGCCTCCTCGACCGCGAGCGCGTCGGCGATCACGCGTTCGCGCTGGCCGGGTTTGGAGCCGCGGGCACGGCCTTGGACCTTGTGACCACCCATCCGATGCACCGACTGCGGCGTGAGCCCGATATGACCCATCACCGGAATATCCACGGCCGCAATCGCCGCGATGGTGTCGGCCACCGCCACACCGCCTTCCAGCTTTACCGCCTCGACACCGCCGGCTTTGATCAGACGGCCGGCATTGGCCACGGCCTTGGCGGTGCTGACCTGGTAGGAGCCAAACGGCAGGTCGCCCACCACCAGCGCGCGCGGGCGGGCGCGAGTCACCATGCGGCAGTGGTAGACCATCTCGTCCATGGTGACCGGCAGGGTGGTGTCGAGCCCTTGCACCACCATGCCGAGCGAGTCGCCCACCAGGATCAGATCGATGCCGGCGCTATCGACGATGCGGGTGAACGGGAAATCGTAGGCGGTGATGGCGACGATGGGCTCGCCGCCGCCTTTGCGTCTGATGAGATCCGGGACCGTGACTTTGCGCTCCATAACAAAAAGCCCTCCCGGACCGAAGAGGAGGGCCTTTGCGCGTGCAAAGCCGGAGATTCAATGACTGGCGATGAGAGCACCGGGCGGGGGTGAGTCGACCCGTAATGTAGCCGCTCTGCCCGACGCTCAGATCACTTGCTCAAGAAGCCCCGAAAAGCCTCCGTCTCGGTCCACCTTCCCGGCTGAGCCGGGGAGTCATTTGGATCCAAGCGGTATGTAGTGTTGCACTCCCTGCCCCATCCCTTTGATCTCGCGGATCAGATCCGCCATCTCGTCGGAGTTGGCCACGAAGTCGATCTCCGAGCAGTTGACCACCAAGAGGGGCGTTTCTTCATAGTAAAAGAAAAAGTCGCGATATGCCTCCGCTACCCGTTCGATGTACTCGGGCACGATCCGCCGCTCGTAGTCGCGGTCGCGCTTGCGCAGCCGGGAGAGCAGCACGTTCGAGCGCGCCTGGAGGTAGACGACCAAGTCCGGCTTCGGTAGCCGCGCGTCGAGCAGGCCAAAGAGCTGGCGGTAGAGCGCGAGTTCATCGGCATCGAGATTCAACTGAGCAAAGATTTGGTCCTTCGCAAACAGATAATCGACGACGGTATTTTGGCTGAAAAGATCCTGTTGGGCAAGCTCGCGTTGCTGGCGGTAGCGGGTGAGCAGGAAGTAGAGCTGGGTCTGGAAGGCGTGCTGGCGGGGCTTTTCGTAGAACTTCTTGAGAAACGGGTTCTCCTCGACCTGCTCCAGCACCAGCCGGGCCTCGAAGGCATCGGCCAGCAAGCGCGCCAGCGTCGTCTTGCCGACGCCGATCGGCCCTTCGACCACGATGTACCGTGAGCCCTTCACCGCCCAGCCCGTTTGCGCTGCGGCCGAGTACCACAACGGCGCCCGTGGGTCCAGGCGGCGATCGGGCGGGGGTGTGCGACAAATCTGTGGGTAACGTGCAGCCGACCGGGCAAATCCACACCGTAATGACAGTACGGTGGACTGTCAGACCGAGGCCCATGGCCGAAAGGGACGCAATTTGTCATTCCCGAAAGGGACGCAATCTGTCATTCCCGCGAAAGCGGGAATCCACGGCACCGGCTCGCTAC
>JACQVA010000209.1 GCA_016210005.1 Deltaproteobacteria bacterium
ACCTTCACCCGGCAGGACCTCGCCAGTCTGCTGGAAAAACTCCACGCGAAGGAGTGTCCCCTTGCCAAAGCTGCGTGATTGCATGATCAAAATACGTCACCGTAATTGCGAGATGGAGTACTAAGCGTGATCTCGGCGTTCACCAAGCCCATGTCGCCGGGATTTTAGCACCGAAGCCGAGCCCTGCCCAACTCAAGCTCTTGTTTTGACTACTCACGCGCCGGAAGTCCGAAGTAGTAGGGCAGGCTGTGCCTGCCGACTCGGGGCGCGATCGCCAATCGCAGGCGCCGTTGTCATTTGCGCTTCGGATTCCTGGCGCCAGACGCTGGAGAAAAAAAAGGGGCCCTCTTGCGAGGGCCCCTGGTTATTCATCAGCTTGCGAGCTTCAGTGCCGGCGGCTAGCCGCCGGCACTTGCCTCACGCACTGACTACTTCTCGCCGAACGTCCACGTTACCAACTGCGGCTGGACTACGCGCACCGGCCCAGGCAGGCCGACGCCCTTGTCCACCAGCGGGTTGCCGGTGATGCCGGTGCAGAACATGCCCGCCGCCACCGGCGCGTAGTTGTCCGGAATACCGCTGGCCGACGCTTCCTTGGCCGACGTCGTGGCATCCTGGTCGTACGCAGCGTTGCCGCGGAAGCCGGCCCAGGCGGCCCAGCCACCCAGCTCGCTACCGCTAGTGACGCAGCTACCCGCTGCGCAGGGAGTCCCACCGTCAGTGGGGCAGCCGTTCTTTACGTTCGAGGCGCCCGAGCAGGCACCGCAGAAGGCACTGCCGCCCGGCCAACCGTCGTGGCCAGACACCGCTGCGGACGCCGTCATGCTGGTGGTCCCGGTATTCAGGTCGAACGGGTTCGGGATCACACCGAGATCGGTCCACGGCGCGGGAGCAGAGGGTAGACAGGCTCCTGAGGTATCGCCGTCGTTGTCAGAGCAAGTAGTACCCGAGCCGCTGTCGCACGCCCCAGCCTGACAGGTCGGGCACGCACCGTTGGGGCCTTGCCCGAGATACACGGTAGTCTCGATGGGTGCTTTTGTCGTCGCGGCGCCGGTATCGAGGTTCACGCCGCCGAAACCGGAGAGGCCACCCTCGCAGGTACCGCCAGGGCAGTCGGTGTCGCTGTTGCACACGAGCCCGTCGTTCGCGCCTAGGTAGCAGTGACCCTTGTCGGTAGCTTCCAACGCCGCATCATAAGTATCAACGATACGCCCCGTCCTCGTTACCAGACAGGTGGGAATACCGTTGGACACTTGCGCCGTCGGGGCGTTGAGCAGGTTACCCACCGTACCCTGGTTGCCGCGCAGTTCGCAGACAATCTGGCCACTGGCGGTGCACAGGCTCTGTGCCTTCGATGAGATGACACTCGTGGCAATGCCGCAGGTCCCAGCACCGGTGCAGGCGCAGCAATCCGGGCCACAGTACGCGGTGCCGCCCGCCTGTACGATCTTCACGTCGCCGTCATCGCAGTCACCATCTTTGATGCAGGGCGAGCCGTTGCGAGCGCCCGCGCCCTGGCAGCGGCCGATACCCATCGGAGTTGCGCCGCCGGCGGAGGCCGAGCCTTCACCCTTTGACTTCACTGCAATCTGCAACAGGTTAGGCAAGCTGATGCTGGTCCGCCGGCGCGGTACGGTCGGCATCGTGTACGCCGAGGTCTTCGCACCCGTCGGCCGTGTCAGGTAAGCGAGTTTGGTCAGCGTGCGAGTATTGGCATCGGCGGCGATACCATTGGTCATATCGCCGGCCATGCCCTGGGTAATGCAGTCCGCAACGTCATCGATTTCGATGATGCATTCGCCGCCGCTGGTGGTGGCACAGGTGGATCCGGGCACCGACGAGCAGTCGGCGTTGCTGGTACACGACACGCCGACGGCGGTGGTTCCAATCTTACACTGGTGGCAATCTTTGTTGCTCGCGCAAGCCTCAAACGAGCCGGTGCCGCCACTACCGCCGCCTGTGCGGCACTTGCCCTTGCACTGCGCCGTCGGCAGGCCGAGGTCAGTCAGGTCGATACCGCTGCACTTCGAGTTCAAGCCCTTGAGCAGGTTCTTCGCCCCACCGTTGAACGACCCCCAAATGCCGCCCGGCTGCAGCTCGCAGCGGTAGGTGTCGTTGACGTCGGTCGGATTGCAACCCTTAGTCCGAACACAGCCCTTGTCGAACTCCACACAAATATCGGCGCCCCCTGGGCAGTCGCCGTTGCTTGAGCATGGTGTGGCGGTGGTGATCTTGCAGTGTCCCGGACACTCGGTGTCGCCGGGCGTGGCAATCTCAGGGCCTCTGCACGGCAGGCTCTTTCTCGCGCCATCCTTGCAGTAGCCGTTGTTCCCGCCTATGCATTCGTCTTTGTCATTAGTCCCGCCGACGCAGCGCCACTTGCCCGCGGCGTCCTTGTTCTTGCCGGCCAGGTTGGCATCGATAACACCGATAATCTGCCCCTGGAGCACGGCGACGTAACCCTTGGCGAGCGCCAGGATCTCCTTGCCGCACTTCTTGGTCAACACGCACGTCGGATCGGCCATGTTGGTGAGGCACGCTGTCGCTGCGAACGCCTGGCTCGATCCGAGCGTGGCGGCCGCTAGCACCGTGGCCCCGATAATCAATTTCTTCATTTGCTCCTCCCTCAAAATCTCACTTGATGGTGAATGTAGCCTCTGGGTCCCCCCGCGGACCGGTCATCCAGGGTCAAACGGCGGGTCCCGCCCATATTCATTACGCTGTGTTACCAATCCTCGAACCAGCACCGGACTCCCTCGTGTCACCCGGGGCCGATTATCCGGCGGGCCGAAAGACTTTGTCAAGTAACAATTGCGGCCCGGCGCCGACCCCGGCGCCTTGGCCACAAATATACCGCACAGATTCACGTTCTCGCCCCGCTTATGGCAGCCGGCACGTCACTCAGCCGCCGGCTCCGCTACACCGGAAATGACGTTGACAACGGTGTTGTCGCCGACCTGGTTGGTCTCGATAGCCGGGAATGCCGTTGCTAGCCGCCCGCCAGCGGTACCGCCGGTCGGGTTGGAAGTCAACGCCTCGCAAGAGAACGGTTTACCACTGACCCCTGAGACGCAGGTGGGATCCTTGCCACCTGAGCACTGCCCGTCGATGATCACGCTGCCGGTGAACGCGTTAGAATCCACAACCACCGCCGATGCCCGTCCTGTCGTCTGCGGCAGGGTCTGGCCCTCGCCCTGTGAAGATGGGGGGTCATCGGCAGTACAAGGGAGACCGTCCGGCCCCTTGGCCGGGTCGGTCGGGTCATAAGAGCAGTTGCCCCCGTCCGCACTCGTGATGGTACCGATCGCGGTGGTGTTCATCAGCAGCGCCGCACCGGGTACTTGGGTCTCGGGCAAGTTGTAGGAACGGAAGTGGAATGGGCTATTGCAGACGCCGGGGTGGGGGCTGGTAGCGCTGCAGTCGTTGCCGCAAATGCCACCTATCCCGCAGTCGCTGTCGTCGTCGCATAGGGTTCCGACCGGTACCTGGTAGGCGGTAGTACACTTCTGCTTACTCTCCATGCACGCCAGGCGGTTGCGCCGCTCCGGCAGCGGATCGGCCGCATTGCAAGTTGGGTCGTCCGGGCTGTTGCAGACCGCACCCTCGCCGCAATCGCTGTTCTTGGTGCAGCGCTTACGGTTGTTAGCGCCGCCGAAGCACAAGCCGCCGCCCTGGAAGAGCCCTTCGCAGACACCACCCGAGCAGTCGAGATCTTCATTGCACAAGTTACCGGCCGCGGCACCGCTTGCGGCGCTGCATACGCCGGGGCCCTGCACGTTGCAGAGGCCGAAGAAGATGCACTCGTAGTCCGCGGTGCACGAAGCTCCCGGATTTGGCCCGCCGTTGCATTTCAAGTCGACGCAAGTACCGCGTATGGTGCAATCCTCATCGCCGGCGCAAGCCACACCGGCGCGCGGCCCGTGGGTGCAGGTCCGCGTCGTGGTCGTGTTGTGATCCAGGCCGATCTCGACATTGACGTTGGCAAGTCCCTGCGCGCCGCAACCGATGTATCCCGAACCGGAATTACCGGGTCCGTGTATCGATGGATCGTCGCCTCCCCTGACGCAGGCGCAAGCCAGCGTCGGCACCCTCACTGGCTCGAAATACACGGAATCCGATTTGACCACCATCGGTATACGGCCATCCGGGTTTGCCTTGCCGGTGGTAATCTTCTGGTGGCCGATCATCGGGCCGATACTGACCGGCAAGCTGGCGGACACCAACAGGGCGCGCGACTTGTTCTGGCACACCGGTGATGAGGTGGTTGGACCGCACTGGCTGCCGCAAATCGTGGCACAATAGCCGTCGGTACCGCCGGCGTTACAATCCGTGTCCGCCTTACAGGTCTTACCCGGCGTAGTGCCGCCGTTGCAGACAAACATGGCATTGCATCTGCCGCCAGTCCCGCAGCCGCTATCGGCAGTGCAGGCTTTGCCCTTGTTGGCGCCGCTAGCCGCGCTGCACTGCAAACTGGGGCACTCGCCACCCGTGCCACAATCGGTATTCTTGGTACACCGTTTACCGATGTCACCCTTGGTGCAGGCGCGGCAGGCCTCGGGCAGGTTGGTGTTGGAGCAGCTCCTACCCGCCGCCGCGCCGCCGAGGCAAATGTTCGAGGCGGCACAATCTTGGCCGATGCGGCCGGGCAAGCCCGCCGAGCACTCGCCCGCCCCCAGACAGGTGCCGTTGTAACCGCAATCACCCGGGAGCGTTGTGGTGCCGGTCTCGCCGACGGCGGTGCACTGCTTGCCTTGCGTCGGCCCACCGCTGCAGACAGCGCCACTGAAGAGGAACGGCCGATCGGTCTCAATGGTGCAGTTATTGGCGCAGCCGTCGCCGCCGAACGTCTTGCAGGTGCCGGCGCCGCAATCTGCATCCGAGGTGCAGTGGGCGCCGTAACAGGCGTAACCCTTCTTGGTCGCATCATTTACGCCGCAATCGGTTTCGGCGGTGGCCGGCGTGCAGGCGGTACCAATCTTTGGACCGGTCTGACAGAAATTCGGACCGTCGACGCAGGTGCCGCCGTCGTCGCACTCCTCGGTCCCTTCCTTCTCCCCGTTGCCGCAAGCCGCCACCGCTGATGTCGGCTTCGGCGTTGCCGTCGAGGTGGAAGGCGGTGTGTCGGTCGGCGTCGATGTCGGCGTTGGCGGCGGCAGCGTGGCGGTGGCGGTGCTGGTGGGCGTCTCGGTGAGCGTAGCGGTAGCCGTGGGCGTGTCGGTTACCGCCGGCGTATTAGTCGGGGTGTCGGTCGGCAATGGAGTATTGGTTGCCGTCGGCGGCAACGTGTTGGTTGGGGTAAGCGTGGGCAACACCTGCGGGCAGTTGGCGGCATCGAGGAAGGAGGCGACGCAGGCGTTGACCTCCTCGGTGGAAACGACGCCGTCATGGTTCTGGTCGGCGTTCTCGCAGGCGGAGACGGTTTGCACGCTCTGGCTGATATTAACGCAACGCTGCACTTCGGAGATGATGACCTTGCTGTCCTCGTTGCAGTCGCCGACGCAGACGGCGTGAGTGGCGGCGGGAAGTCCCGCGATGCCGGCCGCCGCCAAGAACAGCGTCGCGCCGATAACCGTCCGGAACCGCTGCGTGTTGAAACGCGTCATAATCATGCCCTCATCTCACCCGTTATCTGGACCTGAAGCGCTACTCTACCGTAATCGTCCCGTCACTGCCGCCGACGCTGCTCTGCGAGCCGTCCGGCGTGGAGGCATCGCCGATGTTATCGAGCACGATGGTCTGCCCGCCGGCACCCTGCGCCACTACGAAGGTACAGCGGAACACGGCGCCGCCGGGAATGGCCGCGTTGTTGTTAGGCGCCAACACGCCCACGCGCAAGGTGTTGACGGCACCGCCCTCGATAACCTTGGCGACGACGGTCTTGTTCGCCGCCGTGCCGGCGCCGATGGCATCGTCCACCGCACACTCGGGATTATTGCTGCCGTCGAGCATCACCGACAGCTTACTCGGATCGAAGCCGATATCCATCGCCAGCCCCGAGAGCGTGGCGCCACGCAGCACCAGCGAGCCGGTCACGCTCACCGAGCCACCGGCCGCGGCGCTGGCCGAGGTGAGATTGAGCGCCGGCGGCGCGCCGGTGACTTGAATCTGGCCATCGCTGCCCAGCGCGGTGACGACGTTCCCGTCCGGATTGGAGGCACCTGGGGTGTTGTTCAGCGTAACACTACGCGTGGAGGTCTCCTGGTTGACGGTGAAGCGACAGGTGTACAGTGCCCCTTCGCCAATGGCCGTGTTGTTGGTCAGGCCGATGAGACCCACGCGCAGAATGCGCCGGCCGCTGGGCGCGCCGCTCGGGAAGCTGGTGATGAGCTGTTTGCCGGCCAGGCGGCCGTCGAGCTGGCAATCCGGCTGTCCGGCCGCCAGCGCCACGTCCACCAGCGCGGGGTCGAACTCGATGTCGTTCGAGAGCGCCGACACGGTCGAGCCATGGGTCACCAACGAAACCGGCACCGCCACACTCTGGCCGGCAGCCGCCGCAACCATTTCGAGGTTCACCTCGACGGCATTCGGGGTGTTGGTCGGCGTCGAAGTCGGCGTCGCGGTCGGCGTCGCCGTCGGGGTCACGGTCGGGGTCTGCGTCGGGGTGGCGGTATCGGTCGGGGTGAAGGTGACGGTCGGGGTATCGGTGAAGGTGCTCGTCGGCGGCGGTGCAGTCGCTGTCGCAGTGACGGTGACGGTGGCGGTGTTCGTCGGCGTCGCCGAGGGTCCCGGGGTGGTGGGCGACGCCGTCGGGGTATCGGTTGGTGTCGGCTCCGGCGTGTCCGTCACCGTCGGTGTGTTCGTCGTGGTCGGAGTCAGGGTCACAGATGGAGTATTGGTCGGGGTCGGCGGTGTTCCGCTCGGCGTCGGGGTTACCGGGGTATGGGTCTTAGTCGCGGTGGCCGTGGGGACTTGGGGTCCGGTCGGTGTCCGCGTGGCGGTGGGGAAGCGCGTCGGCGTAGCAGTAACCACCTGGCCCGCCTCGGTGAGGATGCGCTGCACGTTGGAATCGACCGCGGCCATGCCGAAGGCGCTGTCGTTGATGTCGCAGGCGTCGGCGCCGGCCACGGTGCCCGAGGCGGCTCTCACCGCGTTGACCAAGTTGCGAACGTCGTGCGCGTTGTAGTTGCACAGCGGGGTACCGCTGCCGACCTTGCTGAGAATCAACCGCACCGCCGCCTCGCTGTTGAAGTCGATGTTGACGTCGTCGCCGAGGCTGAAGACAAAGGCACGGGTTAGCGTGCAGTCCTCTTCGGTACCAACCTGCACCAGCAGGCGGCCGTCGCCGCAGTCATCTTCGGACAAACCGTCGGGCACAGTAATCGCGTAGCGGCCGTGGCCGTCGGTATCACCGCGGTCCAAGAGTCCGCCGCCGGTGATCTTGCCGCTGTCAATGTCCCAAGCGGCGATACGCCACAACTCGACGCTGACGCCTCGTCCGACCGGGATCACGTCGCCGCTCAGGGCCTCGGCCTGGGCCAGCACCAAGGCGGCGAGGCGCTGCACTAACGACGGCGAGGCGGCAACCCGCCCGTCCGGCATCAGCACCTGCCCCACCACTGTGCCCGGCGGTGGTACCGGGGTGGGCGGAAAGATGACCCGCACCTCCGCGTCGCCTCCACATCCGGCAGCCAGTGCCACCATCAACAGGAGTGCGCCAACCCGAAACGAGTCTAGCGCCGTAAACCGCCGCATCATGAGGTGGCCTCCCCCAATGTCATCGTGCACGCCAACACCGTCGTCAGCACGACGGAAGGACTTGTGGCTACCATTTGTGCGCGATTAGAGTCAACAAAAATTTGCACTCCCCCCGCCGCGGGACACCCATGTGGGGTTGAATCAACCAACCGACCGGCCGGCCTCAGCCCCCTCTGTTGTCGCTCGCTCACCCGCGGTCACCGAGAGCCAAGCAGTTCTACGGCGCCACCGGGGCCGGTGCGGCTGGCTGCGAGCGTTGTTGTTGCCGCTCCCGTAATCGCTGCATTTCCGCAGCCATCATGTTCTGTATCTCGCTGGCAATGGGGATCGAGCCGACGCTGAACCAGCCCTCTTTTGGAGCGTATCCCACTCCAACTTGCTTTCCGTTCCATGCCGGATCAGGTTGCGTGAAGGTCGGCTCGCCGTAACGTTTCTTCAACATTCTCACGACGTCGTCGCGACTGTTCTCGCCGAAGTAAACTACTACCACCCACAGCTGTTCCTTCCAAAAACGCAATTCCAAGGAGACCGGTTTACTTAGGCCGGACAGCTTTACGCCTAGCTGGTGATAGCGCTGGAGCAACGGGCTCAGGATGGTGGCGGCCCCCAGGTTCTCGCTATCGTTCATTTTCCGCATCTTGGGATACGTCTTCTGGACCTCAGAGAGCGGCTGGCGCAGCTTGAGTTTATCGAAACCCGGCTGGTCGTTGCGCATCCCCCATGCCGGGCCTACGGCCAGCAGCGCAACGAGCACGGTGGTGCTGATCGAACGGCTTGCAACCATGCGGTGGTCCCTAGATGCGGCAGGGGCGATGCCGCGTGCGACATCGCCCCTGCCTGTGATCCGCCCCTCAATCAGAGGATCCGTTACGAAGTGACCGCCTGGGCCTATTTGGCGGTGAAGATACTGGTAACGACGTTATCCTGAATCTGGGCCGCATCCAGGGATGAGTACGCGGCCACGCTCGCCGACCCGCTGGCAGCGGGCAGGTTGGCGCAGTTGAACGGGGTGCCTGAAATCTCGGCGATACACGGCACGCCGCCGCAGTCGCCACCCTTGCCGATGTAGGCTTCCACCTCGTTGTTCGCATCGGTTATGCTGGCCCGGGCGGTCCCGGTCGTCGTCAGCAGCGTGTTGGCGATACCCTGAGCGACCGCCGGGTCGTCATCGTCACACGGGACTCCATTGGGGCCCTTCGCCGGGACGCAGGTGCCGCCGCCCTTACATGCCGAGGCGCTGGAGGTGCAATTGGTTCCCGGGTTCGAGCCTTCGCTGCAAACCTTGGTGCGGGTTTCGGTGGCGCAGCTGCCGCCGTCCGAGATCTGGCCGATGGCCGTGCTGTTGTAGATCAGAGCCGAGCCGGGGCCGCCTGTCTCTGAGCGCGCGATCACCGGCTTGCCGTTGCACACGCCCGGATGCAGCGTGTTGGTGTCAGCCGTGCCGGTGGCGCAGGTTGGATCGTCGTCGCCGATGCTATGGTCCATATCGTAATCAACGTCTATGCCTTCCAGGCCGTTGCAGCCGACCTCGCCCTGAGACGAGATACCGGGGCCGAAGTCAGGCACCTCTTTGCCGCGCACGCAAGCGCACACCAGACCGGTCACTTTCACCGGGTTGAAGCGCACGTCGGCCGCCTTTCCAACGATTGGGCGCTTGCCGTCGCCGGCCGAGGCCCGCTCGCCCCCGAGCTGGTAGACCTGGCTACCCGAAAGGTTGAGTGGAAGAGAGAAGGCCGCCGTTTGCAGTGTGGCCTTGCTCTTGGCCGGGTCGAATTCAATGGGCATCGCGGTTTCGGTGGTGCAGTTGGAAGCACAGCCGTCCCCACCAAGGGTGTTGCCGTCATCGCACGTCTCATCGCCTTGCGGTGTTCCGTCGCCGCAAGCGCCGCCATCGCCGATGGTGTTAGTGGCCGTCGGTGTGGCAGTTGGGGTCGCGGTATCAATCGGCGTACCATCCGGTGGGGTATCGGTGGGCGTCGCCGTGGCCTGGATCACCGTGGGCACGGTGTTGGTAGCCGTCGGCACCGAGGTGCGAGTTGCGGTCGGTGGCGCCACCGTGGCCGTCCTGGTCGCGGTGTTTACGGGTGCCTGCGTGCTGGTCGGTGGGACCGGCCCGCCGCCGTTATCGTTGTCATCGCCGCAGGCCGAGAGAAACATCAACCCTGCTGCCATGACGAGCATGCCCAATAGCTGGTGCCGAGTCTTCATGCCGTCCTCCTTCTACGATCCCACAGTGCGGTTGCGTGTATCCCCGGCGGCAGCCTCGAATTGCACTACTCCGCCGAAGCGGCACGACTCTTAGCCGGAAGCGGAAAGGCTTGTCAAGAAAAAAGCTGCGACGGAGTTGCGGCGGGTGCGTGCAGCCGACCGGGCAAATCCTCACCAGTCTGACAGTACTGAGTACTGTCAGGCCGAGGCCCCATGGCCGAAAGGGA
>JACQVA010000210.1 GCA_016210005.1 Deltaproteobacteria bacterium
ACACCGGTCCCGATCCACCGCGCTGACCGGTGGCGGCGCAGCCGGTTCCCACCCCGCTGATCCGTCGCTCCGTCTCGGTGGCCCGGTCGCAACCGATCGCCCCGGAAAAATCGAGCTATGCATGCTCACCGGAAGGACACAGAACGGCCCACTACGCCGCGAGATCGAAGCCGCCGGTGGTCTGAAGCTCGTCTACATCGATCCGCCGTTCGACGTCGGTGCCGACTTCTCTGTCAACATCGACGTCGGCGACGAGACCCTCACGAAGGAGCCGAGCGTCATCGAGGAACTTGCTTATCGTGACACGTGGGGCAGGGGGTTGGACTCTTACTTCTCGATGTTATCCGAGAGGCTTTGGCTGATTAAGGGCCTGCTTGCGCGGGAGGCAGTTGTGTATGTTCAGGTCGGCCCCAATGTCTCCAGCTTTGTGCGTGCGATCTGCTCAGAGGTGTTCGCTGACAGCACAGTTTCGGGTGACATCGTCTGGAAGCGAACCACTGCGCACGGTGATAGCCACTGGTGGGGGACAGTGCACGACGTAATTCTGTATTGCGCGTTTGGAGATTCCTACACGCACAACCTTCAGCACCGTCCGTACTCGGAAGAATACCTCAAGAGCCACTACAATCAGGAGGATGCGGAAACGGGTCGACTCTTTCGGACAGGCGATCTGACCGCTGCAGGGTTTCGAAAAGGCGAGACGGGCGAACCTTGGCGAGGATTCGATCCCAACACAATTGGGCGACATTGGGCGAAGAGGCCATCCGAACTTGATGTCCTCGATAGACAAGGGCGGATCTTCTGGCCGAAGAGCGGAGGGTGGCCAGCGTACAAGCGATACCTCGATGAGATGCCCGGCATGATCATTGGCAATGTCTGGGACGACATCCCTCCGGTCAACTCACAGGCGAAAGAAGACACGGGGTACGACACTCAAAAGCCAGAAGCTCTGATCGAGCGCGTCATCAAGGCATCCTCGATCGACGGCGACCTCGTCGCCGATTTCTTCTGCGGCTCGGGCACGACTCTCGCCGTGGCAGAGCGGCTCGGTCGGAAGTGGATCGGTTGCGACCTCGGGCGCTTCGCGATTCACACGACGCGGAAGCGACTCATCGGCGTGCAGCGTGAGCTGAAGGCGGCGCGCAAGCCGTATCGCAGCTTCGAGATCCTCAACCTTGGCAAGTACGAGCGCCAGTACTTCGTGGGCATCGACCCGACGCTGCCCGAGGAACAGCGCCGGGCACAGACGATCCAGCGCGAGGAGCATTACCTGACCTTGATCCTCTCGGCGTACAAGGCCGAGCGCGTCTTCCAGACGCCGCCGTTCCACGGCAAGAAAGGCGCGACCATGGTGGTGGTCGGCCCGATCGACGCGCCGGTGACGCTGGCGCAGGTCAATGAGGTCACTGCCGAGTGCCGCCGCAAGAAGATCAGCAAGGTCGACGTCCTCGGCTTCGAGTTCGAGATGGGCCTCACGCCCGCGGTGCAGGATGAAGCGCGTGCGAAAGGCGTGAGCCTGAGCTTGAAGTACATTCCGAAGGACGTCTTCGACAAGCGCGCCGTCGATCGCGGGCAGGTGGTGTTCTACGATGTCGCCTATGTCGAGGTGCTTCCAAAAGTGAAGGGCTTGAAGGCGACGGTCACCCTCAAGGACTTCGGCGTCTACTACCGGCAGGACGACTTGAACGCGCTCGGCGAGAAGCTCAAGCCCGGCGGCAGCAAGGTCACCGTCGAGAGCGGGCAGGTGGTCAAGATCGGTAAAGACAAGCAGGGTAAAGTCACCCGCGAGGTGCTGACGAAGAAGTGGACCGACTGGATCGATTACTGGGCGGTGGATTTCGACTACGAGAACCGCCGCGAGATCATCCGCGTGGTGGAAGCCCCTCACCCCAACCCTCTCCCCCAAGGGGGCGAGGGAGTTGAAAAGGAAGTCTGGACCGGCAACTACATCTTCGAAAACGAGTGGCAGAGTTTTCGAACCCGCAAGAACCGCACGCTGGAGCTGACCAGCGCCGAGCACGAGTACCCCAAGGCCGGCCGCTACAAGATCGCGGTGAAGGTGATCGACATTTTTGGAAACGACACGACCAAGGTCGTTGAGGTGAAGGTGTGAAGCTTGCCCTTCCATCGATTCGGCACGACCAAGAGGGGTTTGCCGCGCTGATCGGCGTGGCTGAGAAAACCGAGGCTTGCGAGTTTGCCGATGTCGAGATCGACATGGCGCACGCCAGTTGGTTCGATGCCGACATGTGCGCCGCGTTTGGGGCCATTCTCTATCGGTTGGGGAGACGGCTGAACGACGTGTGTTGCCGGCGGTCTGAATCCGCGTAAATCTGGCGAAGTCATTTGAGTGCGTTTGGGCGAAGTGCATCGCGAAGATGGCGGCGGATGGTGGCGGGATCGCGATCGTCCATGGCGGCCTGCGTGGTCAGG
>JACQVA010000211.1 GCA_016210005.1 Deltaproteobacteria bacterium
AGCGGGAATCCACGGCACCGGCTCGCTACGACCCGCCAAACGCCAAACTGGATTCCCGCTTTCGCGGGAATGACGGCCATAACACCGAACCACGTTACCCACAAATTTGTCGCGCACCCTTCAACGAGCTGTATAGCCGGCACTACCCGCTGGTCCGACGGGAAGCGAGGCCAGCCACTGCCGCTCGAACTCCCAGTTGAACAGAATCGGATCGCTGGCGCGCGCGACCTCGCTGGCCCACTGGGCGCCGCAGCCGGGGCAGAAGAATCGGCGGAAGAAGAAACGCGGCGCCTCGGTGCGCGTCATCTGCGCCAGCGGATGGGCATCGCGCAGGTGCTCGATTGCGAGTTTGGCGCGCAGTTTCGGATTCTCTTCAACCCGGCAGTAGAGGTGGCCACAACCAAGACACTGCCAGAAACACCGGCCGCGATCGTCGCGCGCGACGGCGAGATCAAGGCCGAGACGGAGGAGGGGACGAACCGCGGAGCCTTCCCCCTCCGGCGAAGGGGAACCAAGGGGGTTTCCTGGTTGCGTGGCAAATCCCCCCTGGCTCGCTTCTGCCAAAGGCGGGTTGTTGCCGGCGCCGGGCCGCAGCTGCGGCCACTCGCTAACCCAGCGCGCGCCGGCCAAGCGCCGCTGCCGCCACTCGTGCCGGCAAGCGGCCGAGGCGTCCGGATCCGCGCCGCCGCTGCGCGCATTCAGCACGACACCGTAAATCTGCCGCGCTTGTTCGGCTCTGATCACGCCCGCCGCCACGTCGGCTACGACCAGCTCGGGCTCGCGCCTGAGCGGATCGCCGTAGCCGGCGCCGCCCGGTATGCCGAAATAGATGATGTCGTCCTCGCCTAGGTACGATTCGCTCTTGGCGGCCAGCGCCTCCCAGGCGAAGATCTCAGGCTCACTCGGGCATTCGCCCTTGTCGAAGCGTGCGCGAACATCGGTGCCGCGGGCCAGGCGGAACACCGCCGCGCTCGGCGGCAAGCCGCCGGCCATGCCGCCGGTGTTGGGAAACTCGGCGCCGTGGCACCAGAGCAGCAAGTAGATGAACGGCGTCTTGTGCGGCTTGAGCGCGTACTCGAGGGCACAGCCGCCCCGGCGATAGCCGTGGCCGAAGCTCTGCGCCCCCCGGCGCCGGAAGAGATAAAGAAACGGATAGTGCAGCTCATTGGTCTCGACGTTGGCGTACTGCGTATAGGGAATGCCGCCCGAGCCGCAGACGTCGGGGCCGTCGCGGCGCTCTTTGCCGGAGGCCGCCATGCCGATAGCGTCCATCAGCAGCGTGCCCCAGAACTTGCCGTCACGATCCAGCCCACCCATGGTGTTGCCGAGAAACGCGCTGCCGGCGCCGCCGATGGTGGTGGCGCGCAACTCGTCGTGCGCCAGGATCATGTTGCCGACGGCGCCGCCGGCAGCGATGCCGGTGGCGATGGCACCCTCGGTGATGCCGTCGCTGACCGCCGCCGGGAAGTTCGGATTGTTGGTCGTGCCCGCCTGCGAGACGATCTCGAGATGCACCAAAATGCCGGCGTTCCACGCGATGTCGTACGCGATCTGCTCCAACAAGCCGGCGAGCACCCCGCCGCGCAGGCCGCCGACGCCGCAGTTGGCGAACCCGCTGCTTTGCTTGGAGGTGCCGCTGAAGTCGAAGATGAGCCGCTCGCCGGTGTTGGTCAGGGTGCAGTCGACCTCGTAGACTTCGTCTTGCAGCTCGGGGGCGGAGCCGCCGATCTCGTACCAGTCGCGGCTGCGAAAGCGGCCGCGGGGCAGCTCGGCCAGGCGCGCCTGGAACCGGCGGCTGGCGTCTTGCTGCATCATGATCATCACCGACTGCACCACTGCCGGTCCGTACTGCTCGACCAGCCGCAGCAAGTCGCGCCGGGCGGCGTTGTTGCCGGCGATCATCGAGCGGATGTCGAGCGCGAGAATTTCCGGCAACCGCGAGTTGCGCCGCAGCAGGCGATCGATGTCAGCGCGCAGCCGGCCATTCTCGACGATCTTCACGGCCGGATACAACGTCGGCTCGGCGTAGGCATCGCGAGCGGCCGGACACAGGCCGCCGGGACTCAACCCGCCCATGTCGAGTTGGTGCAGGGTGACACCGGCCCACAGGAACAATCGGTCGTCAACGAAGATCGGCGCCACGATCGCGCAGTCGGGCTGGTGAGCCGGACCGAGCCAGGGGTCGTTGGTGAAGAACATGTCGCCGTCGCGAATGCCGGGGTCTTCGGCGTTGAGCCGGATGACGTTGCCGATGATGAGGTCGGCGATGCCGGAATGGAGCACCACGTACGGCCCCAGGAACACGGGCGCGCCGTCATCAAGGGTGATGTACGTGCTCATGTCGTTGGCTTCGGTGGTGACGATGGTGCCGGATACCTTCTTCAGCGTCTCACCGATAGTGAGGCCGACGTAAACGATGCGGTGGCGTAGGATCTCGTAGGTCACCGGGTCGACGGCCACCGGCGGCTGGCGCAAGGCGTAGGGCGTGCGCAGCACCGCCGGCGGCGGCAGATCGGGATGCGGTTGGCCGAATGGCTTCATCATGACTCCGGCGCCGCCGCCGCGGCGGCGGGCTCGAGGCGGATATTGCGATAGGCATCGTACTCGGCCTGGTATCCCGGCGGCACCAAGACGGTGGTGCCTTGCATCTCCAGCACCGCCGGGCCGGCGACGACGTTGCCGGCGCGCAAGGCGTCGCCGTCGTAGAGCGGGGTATCCACCACCGTGCCGGCACCGAGGTGGAGCGGGCGCACCCCCTTGCGGGCATAAGCCGAGTGTGGCGAGTCGAGCGGCACCGCTTCGAGCCGGCCCTTGGGGGTGCGGCCCCGTACTTTCACGAGTTGTGAGATGAGATCGCGCCCGGCGTCCTTGAACCCCGCCCCGGCGCCGTACAGCTCAGCGTAACGGGTATCGAACCGGCGCACCAGTTCGGCCGCCGTGCGGGGCGCCAGCGGCCCCGCCGGCAGCGGCACCTCGACCTCGGTGAGCTGCAAGTGGTAGCGCAGGTTGGCCCAGCGCTCGACGCTGACGCGATTGGCGGCAAAGCCCTCGGCCGCGAGCTCGGCGCGGCCCTCGGCTTCGAGCCGCTCGTAGGTCTGCGCGGTGGCGCTGAGGTCCGCCGGTGGAAAGGCGGTGGCGTGAGCGGCCACCAACACGCGCAGCACGTCGGAATTGGCGATGCCGAAGGCCGACAGCACGGTGGCCAAGCCGGCCAGCGGCACGACGATCGAGCGCACCTCGAGCTCGGCGCCGATACCGGCGGCGTGCACGCCGGTGGCACCGCCGAACAGGTAGAGATCGAAATCGCGCAGGTCGTAGCCGCGCGCGAGCACGTGATAGCGGATGGCGTCGGCCATGTGGGCGTTGACGATGCGGAAGATGCCGGCGGCGGCTTCGTGCACCGAGCAGCCTAGGGGCCGGGCGATCTGGCTGGCGATGGCCTGCTCGGCCGCGGCGCGGTCGAGCCGCAGTGCGCCGCCGAGAAAGAACTCGGGATTGAGGTAGCCGAGCACGACGTTGGCGTCGGTGACGGTCGGCTGCGTGCCGCCGCGACCGTAGCACACCGGCCCGGGGTCGGCCCCGGCACTCTGCGGCCCGACGCTGATGCGGCCGTCGCGCACGCTGGCGATGCTGCCGCCGCCGGCGCCGATCGACTCGACGTCCACCATCGGCGTCGCCACCACGTGACGCTGGTGGTACGAGCGGGTGTTGTAGCGGATCTCGCCGTCGACGATCAGGCTGATGTCGAAGGACGTACCGCCCATGTCACCGGTGATGATCTTGGTGCTGCGCAACAGCCGGCCGATGATCTTGGCCGCCAGCACGCCGCCAGCCGGACCCGATTGCAGGGTGGTGACCGCCTGGGCCGCCGCCCGGGCGGCGGGTACAACGCCGCCGTTGGCTTGCATCACGTAGCACGGCGCCCGCAGCTCGTGCCGGTTTAACTCGCCCGTAAGCGCGTTGAGGTAACGCTCGACTTCGGGACGCAGGTAGCTGTTGAGCACGGTGGTGCTGGTGCGCTCGTACTCGCCGATCAGCGCCACCACCTCGCTGGAGATGGTCACGCAGGCCGCGGGATAGCGGGCGAGAATCAGCTCGCGCGCGCGCTGCTCGTGCACCGGGTTAACACAGGCCCACAGGAAGACGAGGCTGAGGGCCTCGCAGTGCTCTTCTTCGAGCAGCACGCGCGCGGCCGCGAGCAGCGCCGCCTCGTCCAGCGCCACCACCTCCTCGCCGTCGCGATCGCTACGCTCGGCGATGCCGATCACCCGGGGCGGTGCCAGCAGTTGGAAGGGGCGCTGGTTTTGCGTCTTGTGGTACCAGGCCTCGACCGGCAGGCCCTGGCAGAAAGCGCTGCCGCGCATCAGCAGCAAGGTGTCCTCGAAGCCTTTGGTGGTGATCAGGCCGACGCGCGCACCGCGCTGGTTGATCAAGGCATTGGTGGCCACGGTGCAGCCGTGGGCGAAGCCGCGGGTGCGCGCCAGCAACTGCGGTAGGGTCAGGTGCAGTTGAGCTGCGGCTTGCGCCAAGGCGCGGAACAGCCCCTCGCCGAACTGCGGCGGGGTCGAGGGCGCCTTGCTGATGACCACGCGGCCGTCGTCATCGAGCACTACGCAGTCGGTGAACGTGCCGCCGACGTCGGTGCCGATATAGTAGGCGGTCTCGGCCGGCAGGCGGCGGGCAGCCATCATCGCCTCAGCGCTGCCCGTAGGCGAAGGCGCACACCATCAGCATGCGCGCCGTTCCCGGGCCGGCGTTCTCCCACGTGTGCGGCACGTCGCCCTTGAGATGGAGCGTGTCGCCGGGCTTGAGGATGTAAGGCTCGCCGCGGATCACAAAACGCACGCGCCCGGCCAGCCCGAAGACCACCTCTTCGCCGCGATAGCGGATGGGAACGCCGGCACCGCTCTTGCCGCCGCGCGCCACCGTGACGATGAAGGCCTCCATCTGCGGGTTGACCAGCGGCTCGGCCACGTGCTCGAAGCGCAACGGGGTGCCGGCCACATGCAACACCCGTCCGGTTTGGGCCGGCAAGTGGCGCACCTCGACGGCGGCGGTGGTGTTGTCTTCGACGAAGTATGAAATCCGCCGGCCGAGCGCGTCGGCCAGACGGATGCACACCGCCAGCGAGGGAATCAGCCGTCCGGCTTCGATCTTGTGGATGGTGCTGGCCGCCAGCCCCGACTTCTCCGCCACCTGGCGCAAGCTGAGCCCGGCCTCCAGGCGCGCCCGCCGGAAGCGCTCGGTGGCCCGGCGCACGGGCGAAGCCTCGGCCGCGCTCGGCCGGTCCACGGATTGCCTGGTCGCCCTCGTTGCTCGCATTTCCGATCCGCCTATAGTGTTTCCGATAGTCCGAGACCGGCCCGCCCGCACATGACGATGGTCACCCCCTGGGCTGACCTTGGCCTTGGGGCTTACCACGGATTAAACGGATTGGGCGGGCTCGGATCGCCTTGAAGCCTTTTCCGGCCCGTGAAACCCGTTGCATCCGTTCGATCCGTTGTAGGAGAAGTCCGGGCTCCGGTGCCAAGCTCCCGGTGGGAGGGGTGACTCCGCGTCTCCGCGAGAGCCCACGTCGCGGGGCGTCAGTGGTTGGTCCCTCCTGCTACGGCTGCCGGTAGAGCGCTGAGCGTAAGCTGGGCTAGCCGAGCACGTGAATGGCGGACGACTTGAACGTGAGCCAGACCTCGGCTCCGAGGTTGAGGCCGAGCTCTTCGTAGGAATGCAGCGTGATCCGTGCGACCAGCGCCCGTCCGCAATCGACGGTGACGACCACGGCGGCTCCGTCGCGCTCGGCCTTGAGGATCGTGCCGGCGACGCAGTTGCGCGCGCTGGAGTGGAGCGGCGCACGGGAGAGGATGATCGCCTCCGGGTCGATGGCGATGGCGCGCGCGGCCGGAGCACCGGCGATTTCCAGGCGGAGCCCGTCGCTCTCGAAGTGGTAGGTGCCATCACTGGCGGTGGTGATGCCACGCAAGACGTTTACCAGGGGCGCCGCGGTGACCCGGCCGCCGACGAGCGACAGCACGCTGTCGCTGAGACGATAGGCCTGTTCGAGGTTGTGGCTGGTGAGAATCACCGTCTTGCCGGCCGCCGCCAGAGCGGCGATCACGGCTTCGATGGCGGCAACGTGCTCGCGATCGACGTTCGCGGTCGGCTCGTCGAACAGGTAGACGGCCGGGTCGATAACCAAAGCACGGGCGATCGCCACGCGCTGGGCCTCGCCGCCGGAAAGCTTCCACGCCGGCCGCTCGGCAAAGCCGGCGAGGCCGACCGCCGCCAGCGCCGTCGCTATGCGGCGATCGCGATCACCGGCCGGCAGGCGGCGCGCCTCGAGTCCGTAGGCGACGTTGGCGCGAACGCTGCGGTGAAACAGCATCGGACTTTGCGCGACCAGCGTCACGCGCCGGCGCTGGACAACGAGGTCGCGCGCTCGCCACGACACCGGCTCGCCGTCGAACGCGACCGTACCAGCGGCCGGCGGGAGGAGGAACGCCAGTACGCGCAGGAGTGTGGTCTTTCCCGAACCGTTCGGCCCGACGATAGCGGTGATGCGGCCGCGCGGCAGAGCCAGCGCGGTGACGTCGAGTGCGCGGCGCGAAGTGAACTCGACCCGCAGGTCGTCGAGACGGTAAATCGGTTCGTCCATCGGCGATGCCACCCCCCCCCGCAAGCGGGAGAGAAGCCCTTACCCCGGCGCCTCTCTCCCCGCCAGCAACGACGCCGCCACATTAACTGCCAACGCCACCGCCAGCAGGATGAGTCCGAGGGCGAAAGCGAGGGCGAACTCGCCCTTGCTGGTTTCGAGCGCAATCGCAGTCGTCATGGTGCGGGTGGCCCCCTCGATGTTCCCGCCTACCATCAGGGCGACGCCCAGCTCACCGATCAGGCGCCCGAAACCGGTGGCCACCGCCGCCAGCAGGCCGCGCGGTAGTTCACGCAAGACCGTGAGGGCGGCGCCCGAACGTGAGGCGCCCAGCGTCAAGGCGGTCTCCTCGATGCGCGGATCGGCACCGGCGACCACCGCCGCCGTCAGTGCCGCCATCAGCGGTGTCACCAGCAGGGTTTCGCCGAAGACCATGCCGGTGCGGGTGTAGAGCCAACCCAGCGGTCCCAGCGGCCCGCGCCGTGCCAGCAGCATGTAGGCCAGTAGCCCGACCACCACGGTCGGCAGCGCGGTCAGGGTATTGAGCAGCATTTCCAGCACGCGCCGCCCGCGAAATGAGCGGGCCGCGACCGCAAAACCGAGCGGGATGCCGCAGGCGGTGGCCAGCAAGATTGCCAGCAGCGACACTTGCAGTGATACCGCGACCGCGGCCAGCACGTGCCGGTCGAGCGCGACGATCAGCCGCAGGGCGGTGCCGAAGGCTTCACTGAAGTCCATGCCCGCTGCCTATTTCATCGCCTGTGCCTGCAAGGGCGCCCGGGCGAGCCCGATCGGCAGCGCAACCAGCAGCACCGCCCGAGCCGAGCGCGAGCTGAAGCGGCAGCAGTGCTCAGGGGGATTTTCGGCTGGCTGCCACCGCCGCGAGCATCGCACCGCGCGAGCATGCCGCTAAGAATCCTCCATACCCTGCCTTTGTCAAACCTGCCGTCCCCGGCAGTGCTTCTCGCGTCAGTTTCATCTCTCGAAAGACGAACCTCTCACCTGTCCCTGTCCTGACCTGAAACACGCCCGCTGCCCCTCGGCCCATGTCCGGCAAGTGCTGCCAAGTTTCATCATTAAAGAATCCGCGCCTGCGACCTGGACTCTTCAGGGATGAAATGTGCCGAGGGACCAGACATCGCCAAGGGGCAGGGCTCAGGTATCAGCTCCGCCCGATTGCCGGCTTCGCCGCCGAAGTCCCGGCCGACCGGGCGGTGCGAGTGGACGTGGTGAAGGTCGGGTAGCGGCACAGTGTCGAGGCGACCGGCGGGTCGCCCGGGCACAGGCATGGTGGGCGAGCCACCGCTGTAATCCGACCCTGAGACGGTGCTTCAACGACCGAGGACTACGTCGATTCCGGACAGTACCAGTTCGAGCTTGGCTCTTGTAAGTGTGCCGGCTCGTTCGGTGAGGTCACTCTTGTCCAGTGTCACGATCTGCGAAACGTTTGCGACCGAATCCTTCGGCAGGCCGGTGAGACTTGCCCGAAGCAGGAGGTTGCCGGGTGCCCCCGCCCACCTCACATTGCTCGTGAGGGGAACGCAAACGACTGTCGCAATGTTGCTGCGGTTCAGCCCGTCGCCCTGGATGACAACTACGGGACGACGAAAGCCGGGTGCCGAGCCTCGCGGCGCTGGCAGGTCCGCCCACCACACGTCGCCCTGGGCGATGCTCACCATTCGCTGCGCCGCAGAACACGACGGGATGCCGCGCGTACGAACCGGTCTGTCGGCCTGGGAATCTCGGTCAGGGCTCGATTCATCACGTCGGTCACGCGGTTCGGAGCGTGACGAGCCACGTACTCGGCAAGTGCCTGGCTGTACGTCTCGCTCCGCGAACGCTTCATTTGCCGCGCCAGCCGTTCCACCTCCTCGAACACTTCGTCGGGGATGGACACCGCGATTTTCATACCCGGAGTATAACCCGATTACGCGGACCGTCAACCCTTGCCGTCCAGCGTGCCTATCTGACGAACCGAGCGTCATGACCAGCGAGCAACATTGGGGCAACATTGGGGTCAGGGGCAACATTGGGGTCAGGTCTTGAAAGCGAGAGAGGTCCTAAGAATGCCGTCGAATGGTCCGGCCGCTGCCCCTCACCTTCCCCAGGGTGTGACCGCGTAACGGCGCGAGGCAATTAGCGCAAGTCGGATCTTTCACGCTGACGCTCATCTATCCCGACGGCGAGGTCGTCGCCTTCGGGCGGGACTGGGGGTCAGACCTTGAAGTGAGAAATAGCATCTTGCGCAGTGAGCGCAGCATGCAGGCGCCGGTTACCCGGCCGTTGATGACAAGGGTGTCGGTCTGGCTTGTCAGGCTCGTCGGGTTCAAAGGGTCCGTGAGGGTCACTACAATGCGGCGACGCGGACGTATACCGACACGACACCGGCCGGGCGAGTGAGCCGCACGGTCCTGGACATCGCCGGGCGTCCGGTGCAGATTCAGACCTCCTGATCTCGGCGAGTCGAAGTGATCCGTAGGCAGAGGTCGTAGGCCTTGTGGTTCAAGGGCTATGGGCATTTGGTGCGGCGGGCGGTTTGCGGTGGGCGGGGATTCTGAAAAGATACCGATAGCGGGGCGCACACCGGTGTGGCCGCGCCAGGAGGTGGGAATGCCGCAGCTGATCTTACCAATGTTTCCGAAAGGGGTAGCGCATATCACCGGCGATTTGGCGGTGGCGTGTGAGGGCGAGCGCGTCGCGTACTTCCATGGAGCGCTGCCGGTGTTCACGCACGAGCGCGGCGACCTCGCCACCTTCCGGATGATCACCAGTCAATTTGTGGTGAACGGGAACTGCCAGCAGCGCGACATCGTGCGCACCTTCGCCGTGCCGTCGATCACCGTGAAGCGAGCGGTCAAGCGGTACCGGGAGGGGGGGCCGAAGGCATTCTACCGCCCCCGGCCGACGCGCGGGGCGGCAGTGCTAACGTCCGCGGTGGTGGAGCGCCTCCAGGCGCTGCTGGACGACGGGACGGAAGTAAACACTGCGGCGCGGGAGCTGGAGCTGAAACCGAACACGGTGCACAAGGCCGTGCGGGCCGGCCGGCTACGGGTCCCGAGTAAAAAAAAGCGCTGAGCGAGCTGCGGCCCAAGAGCGAGCGCAGCGCCGCCGACGAGCAGGCGCTGCTGGGCGTGGGCGCCACCAACGTGGGGGAGCGGCTGCTGGCGAGCGTGGGCAAAGCGGGGCCGGTGGCACCGCAGTTCGCCGCGGCTGCCGACGTGCCCGCCGCCGGCGTGCTGTGTGCGCTGCCGGCGCTGCTGGCGTGTGGGTTGTTGCGCCAGAGGACCGCGTTGCAGTTGCCGCGCGGCTACTA
>JACQVA010000212.1 GCA_016210005.1 Deltaproteobacteria bacterium
CCAAACTGGATTCCCGCTTTCGCGGGAATGACGGCCATAACACCGAACCACGTTACCCACAAATTTGTCGCGCAGCCCGCCGGCCGCGCGGCTCGCATACCGGATCGCCTCGAGCAGCTTTGACTCACTGCGGCTCATCCACTAGGTTGAGCGCCGCCTTGGCCCACGTGCATGCTTCGCTTCTCTTACCGCGTCTTCTTGTGGATCTTCGCGTTGGCGAACAGCGTGGTCTGGTTCTTCCTGCTTTATGGCTTGGCACTCCTGGTTCACGAGCACTTCGCTGATGCTGCTGGCCTGGCGCGCACAGGCGCGCTCGCCTTTTTCGCGCTGACACCGTTTGTCAGCGCGGTGCTGGCCAGCCAGGGCGCTATCGTCAACCTGCGGGCGCAGTACCTGGTTGGCCGATTCACCGCGCCACCGGCCGGCGCCGGCATTTGCCGCCAACCCGCCAATCCCTGGTTCGTCTCGTTGCGCAGCGCACCGCCGCTGGCGCTGGCAGCGGCGCTGGTGAGCACCGCCGCCGTCGCGCTCAGCGCACCCGCGGTCTTAAGTGCCAGCCTAAGCGCGCGCGCGATGGGAGGTATTGGGGCAGCGGTGACGCTGGCAGCTGCTGTCATCGTCGCCGATCGCGAGTTTCGCCGCTTTCACGCTCACCTCGGTGCAGTCGGGCAACGCCCAACCCCACTCGGCCGCTACCTGGCACTGCACTTCGCCGCCCCGTGGACAACCGTGAACGGCGTGCTGAACGGAATCTTCGCCTGGATGCTCTACCGTGAGGGCCCCGGTCATTCAGCTCCGCTGGTGTCGATTGCTGAGCTGCGCTTCGACCTCACTCTCACGGCCTTCCTTATTAGTGTGTTTACGGCGCTCGCAGTTATTCCGGAAGTCGAGACCGACTTTGCCGCGGGGCTGACCCCGCCGGCGCACAACCTGCCGGCCATGCCCCCGGTGGCGATCCGCCTTGGCCTTGCCTTGGCGCTGGCGGGTACCGTCTGGGTACTGATCACGCTCCTGGCCCGCCTGACTGAACCCGCAGGAGTGCCGCTCTCGGTCACCATCGGGGTCAAGGCGGCCGGTGGCGCCGGCATAGCAGCACTCGCGGCCATTCAGTGTGCCCGGTGGACGCTGGCGCGCTGCCAGGCGCGCGCTACGGTGGCCGCGCCGCTGCCAAAGGCCGCTTACGCGAGCTGATTCTCTAACGAGGTACGAATGAAACGCCGCCACCTGATTGAGTTGTCCGCAGAGGAACAAGCCCGCTTCCTTGCCGAACATAAGACGATCGCGCTCTGCAGCATCGACCACCGCGGATATCCGCACGTCATCGCCATGTGGTACGAGGTCGCAGCCGACGGCAGCGTGCTGATGACGACCTACGCGAAATCGCAAAAGGCCCGCAACATCGAGCGCAACCCGAAGGTGGCGCTAATGGCCGAGTCGGGCGCTACCTACGATCAGCTCAAGGGCGTCATGATTCGCGGCCGGGCCGAGCTGATCCGCGACCTAGACCAGTGCGTCGGCGTCCTCACCCGCATTCATCAAAAGATGGGAGGGGCACTGGTTCCCGGCATCGAGGAAGCCATGAAGGCACAGGCCCGCAAGCGGGTGGTAATTCGCGTGGTGCCCGAGCGAACCGGCAGCTGGGACCACAGCAAGCTCGGCGGCGTCTACTGAGCAACAACGACAACGACCGAATTGCCTTTTGTCCTGGGCCAGCGCCGCCCCCCCTGCTACCGGCCGGTAGCAGGGTTAAAGTCCTTTAGTTTCATCTAATTACCGATCCACCGTCGGCCAGGGGTGCTACCGAGCGTTGGCACCCATCGTGGGCGCAGCGCCTCTTTTCCCTCTACTAGGCGAGCCCAAAGCGACGGCACACATGTTGTACTACGTCGCAAGCAAGTCACACATCCCGCTTGGCGGGAAGGGAACTTTGGGAGAACTGGCCATGGAAGAGCAAGTATCGAGGCGGCAGCCGATTCCTTTTCCTGATCCCAGGCCGCTGATTCTGATCGCAGATAGCCACCGGCTCTGTCGCGAGTCGCTGGCAGCGAGCGTCTGCGAGTCGGCCGGCGGGTTACGGGTGCGAACCACGCCGCTGGACTTGCCGCTGATCATACCGGCCCTGGTTCAAGCCCGCTCGGCGCTGTTGTTGCTGTCTTGCTGCACGGAGATCATGAATCCGTTGCCGCTGCTGCTCACGGTGCAGGCACGTGCGCCGCGCACCCGCCTGATGCTTTTGGCCGAACACGACGATCTGCCGCTGGAGGAGTACAGGAGACGAATTCCGCTCGATGCGGTGCTGCAAACGGCCGGGCAGCTTTGCGCCGTGATGAAGGCGATTGCGGAATCGTGGCCGAGCCGCGAGCCGGCAGCCCTGGCGCCCGATCAGCGCCGTAAGCTGACACCGCGCGAGCTGCAGATCGCCCGCCAGGTGATGGCGGGCTTGCGCAACGCCCAGATCGCCAAGGCCATCGGAATCGCCGAGAAGACGGTGAAGGTCAACCTGACCAACATCTTCGGCAAGCTCGGCGTCAGCTCGCGCTCAGAGCTGGCCGCGTTAGCGGCAGAGTTGCTGACGCCGCGTCCCTCAGTTGTGTGGCGCGCCTGAAGGAGTCGAAGCCATGCCTGCCGTGCTAGTGGTCGACGACACGCCGGGGTTTCACGCCGTCCAGCAGGTGCTGCAACCGCAGGGCTTTGAGCTGTGCCATACGGAAGGATTTGCGCGCAGTTGTCGGCTGTGCCGCGACCGGCGCTTTGATCTCGGACTGATCGACTTTCGCCTCGGAACGGCCAACAGCGCCCACACCGGGCTGGACTTGTTGCAGGAGCTGTCGCCGCAATTTCCGGCAATTATTCTCAGCGAAGTGACTGACGCGCCCCAGCTGCGGGCGTCGTTGTGTGGTAGCGTGCCGCAGTACCTGTTCAAGCCCGTGACGGAGGAGCGCCTACTCCCGCTGGTCCGCTCGACGCTGGCTACCGCCACCCTGCCCCTGCCCCTGCAGCGGCTGGTCGGCACCAGCTCGGCGATGGCGGAGCTGCGGGCGCGGATTCAGGCGGTGGCGCCACGCCCGGTACGTGTCCTCATTGTGGGCGCCTCCGGCAGCGGCAAAGAGCTGGTCGCTCGCGCCATCCATGGCCTCAGCCCCCGGCATGCCGGGCCGTTTGTCGGCGTGAACTGTGCTGCCTTGCCACGTGAACTGGTCGAGTCAGAGCTGTTCGGTTACGAACGCGGTGCGTTCACGGGCGCGTCGAGCAGGAGGCGCGGGCTGTTCGAGCTAGCACATCGGGGAACGCTTTTTCTCGATGAGATCGAGGAGCTCGCCCCCGAGGCCCAGGCAAAGCTGCTGCGGGTGCTGGAGGACTTGCACTTTCGGCGAGTGGGCGGGGAGGAGGAGCTCGACGTTGACGTGCGCGTCATTGCAGCGAGCAATCAGGACCTGCGCCGGCGCATGGCCGCGGGGCAGTTCCGCGACGACCTGTTCCACCGCTTGAGTGTGGTGACGCTGACCGTCCCCGCCCTCGGCGAGCGCCACAGCGATATCCCACAACTGGTGCGCTTCTTCCTGCACGAATTCGGGGCGGAAAGCCTCCAGCTGAGTGCGGCAGCCTTGAGCCAACTAGAACGCTATGCTTGGCCGGGCAACGTGCGCGAGTTGCGCAACGTCATCGAGAGGACCATCGTCTTCGCCACCGGTGGTGAAATCGCCGCTTTTGATCTCGGCTTGCACAGTGGCGCTGCCGCCACCGTCGCGCGGCCGTCGTCGGTACAACACGCGGTCTCCAACCTAAGCACGGCCTTCACCAACGCGGTCCGCGCCGGCAACACCCCGCGCGGCCTGCTCTCGGCCATCGAACGATCCCTGGCCGAGACCGCTCTCAGCTTAGCCAGCGGCAATAAGACCGCCGCGGCCCGCTGGCTCGATCTCGATCGCAAGGCACTCGACCGCCGCCTTCGTCGCGGCGAGCCGAACCAATGCAGCGCGCCGACTCCTGCGATGGCAGAGGCAACAGAACCGGCGCCTGGCGCCAACGACAATCGCCGGTAGCCAACTTCGCGGCGCAGCCGGCAAGGCGAACGGTCAGCTACTCCTCAGGTTCGACAATTATCGTCGCATGCGGGTCGACGCCGGGTGCAAGGTGGATCGCCACGCTGTGCTCGCCGAGCGTTTTAATCGGCTCGGTCAGGCGAACGCGCTTGCGCTCGATCGCGTGCCCGGCGGCCGCCAGCGCTTTCTCGATGTCCTGATTAGTAACCGACCCGAAAAGCTTCCCCTCTTCACCGGCTCGCGCCTTGATGACCAAGCGCAGCGCGGTGATCTTCTGCGCCACGCTCTCCGCCGCTCGTTTCTCGCGCTCGCGCTTCTCGCCGGCAACGCGCTTCAGATGTTCCAGCGCCTTGACGTTGCGGCGGTCGGCGACGATCGCCAGGCCACGTGGCAGCAGATAATTGCGCGCATAACCCGGCTTTACCTTGACCACGTCGCCGGTAACGCCAAGGTGCGGCACTTCCTCGCGCAGAATGACTTCCATCGAATTGCTCCTTCACCAGTCAGGTCCAGTTCTTCAGTCATCGGCCTGGTTGGACAAGATCACACCGAGGCGGCGGAAGTTTGCCCACAGGTCGAAGATACCAAGCAGCAACACCACTGCCAGCAACACTTGTTGCGTGGCAATCAGCACATAGGAGGCGACGCGTAGGCTGCGGCGAACTTGAAACTGTGCCAGAAAGAAGCTGATCACCGCCAGCCCCTGGCACAGGTAGCATCCGAGCAGCATCACGAAGGCGTTGCGCGCAACCAGTGCGATCTCCGGCAGCGGCGCGAACATACCGAAACCGGCGCCGATGAACCCCCAGATCAACGCGGCCGGTACGCTCCAGGTGCGCAGGTCGGCCAACTGCAGCCACGGCAGCAGGCTGCGGACTATGAGCACGTTCAGCAGCATCGTGAACCCGCCAGCCAGTACCAGCACGCCCGGCAGAATTCCCAGAATTCCGGCCAGCATGGGCTCACGCATCGCCAGGAGATCGCTGGCCGCGTCCGGCTCCATGCCGAAGCGGCCGGATGCCGAAACGGCCAGATCGAAGCTCTCTTGCAACCGCTCGCGCAAGCCCTCCAGCACCAGGTTCGGCGAACCGTAGGTGACCAACAGCAATACCGCCACTGCCAGGCTCCAGGCCCCGGCTCCGAGCAACACCGTACGTTCGACGGACCAGGCCCGGCGCAGAGCCGCCGCCGCAGCCAACGTCGGCCCGCCGATCGTAAGCATATAGGTCAATGCCGGCCCGGGTCCGAGCAGCGCAGCAGCCACCAGCGTAGTCAGCGCCACACACGCGGCCAGAGCACCGGCACCGTGGCGGCCGCCCAGCAACAGACCCGGCAGCGGCACGAATGGCAGCAGCACCACCGACACCGGCGCACCGACGACGGCGGTCACGAACAACCCGCCGGTTGCCGCCACCGCCGCCCCCACGGCAGACGAACCATGTGCAGTCGCTAAGCGCACTTACATCGCCGCCGTATAGGGCACCAGCGCCACCGTGCGCGCCCGCTTGATGGCTACCCGCAAGCGCCGCTGGTGACGGGCGCAGTTGCCGCTGATGCGGCTCGGAACGATCTTGCCACGATCGGTGATAAAAGTCGCCAGCGTGCGGGTATCCTTGTAGTCGATGATCGCTTCCTTGTCGGCGCAGAAGCGACAGACTTTACGACGTCCGGCACCCCGCCGTCGAAAGCCGCCGCCGCCGGCTCCGCCACGCTCGCGATCGTCGCCGCGGCCTGCGCTGCGGCCCCTGCCGCCCCTTGGACCTGCCTCTGCCATGATTCCTCCTTCGTTACTCCGGGACTACGGTAGTCTCTTCCGGTTCGCTGGGCGCGGATACAGCCCGCGCCGCCTTCTTGCGGCCGGTGCTCTCCTTGCGCTTGACCTCCGCCGCCCGCACTGAGACGAAACGCATGACCTCGTCGGCGATCTTCAGTGTCCGCTCGAGCTCCCGCACCGCCTCGCCACCGGCGCCATACTCGATCACGACGTAGTAGCCGCGGCGCTGCTTCTGGATGGGATACGCCAGGTCGCGTAAGCCCCATTCGTGTACCTGTCCGACACTCCCGCCCATGCCTTCGAGCAACCGCTTAGCCCGTTCAATGGTCTCACGGACTTGCGCTTCCGGCACCTCGGGGTGCAGCACAAAGAGAGTTTCGTATTGCTGCATGCACTGCCTCCTAGTTCGCGCCCGCCACTGCTGGCCGGCGCTGGTTGAATCGATTCATCGCTGCTTCCAGGCCCTCGCGGAGCACGGTCTCGACCGCATCGGCCGCCGTCTCGAGCAGCGGCGCGAGGTGCTCCAATTCTTCCGGGCGAAACGCCGCCAACACGTGCGCCACGGCGTCCTCACCGGGTTGCGGGCGGCCGACGCCCAGCCGCACACGAACAAAGTCAGCGCCGCTGCACTCCATGATCGACGCCACCCCGCGATGGCCGCCGGCACCGCCGCCGCGTTTGACCCGCAGCTGCCCGTAAGCCAGATCGATATCGTCGTGGATAACGATCAAGCTCGCAGCCTGCGGCTGCAACGGCAGCAGAGCCTCCCCACTCGTATTCATGAAGCGCTCCGGCTCGACCAGACGTACCGCCTGGCCGGCAACACCGCCCTCGCCGATCTTGAGGCCTGGCATTGCTCGCGTCAATTCAATGCGCCAGCGCTCGGCCAAGCGCTCGATGACCATGAAACCCACATTGTGTCGGGTGGCAGCGTACCGTCGGCCGGGGTTGCCCAGGCCCACGACGAGGTACATTGCTGCTTACGCCGCTCCGCCCTTGGCCTCGCCCTTGGCCGCTTCGGCCGCCGCCCCTTCGACCGGCACCGCCGCTTCGGCCTCGGCGGCTTCAACCTTCACCTCTTCCACCGTCGGCGGCAGTACGGTCACCAGCGCCACATCGCTGTCGTACACCAACTCCACCCCCGCCGGGCTCCGCAGTGCGGCGATGTGGATGGTGTCGTGAATCTTCAACGGCGTCACGTCAACTTCGATGTACTGCGGGATATCGAAGGGCAAGCACTCGACCAGCACCTCACGCTGCAACGGCTGCAAGATGCCGCCTTCGACGATGCCCGCCGCCTTGCCGACAAAATGCAGCGGCACCTGGACGCGCAGCTTGGCCGTAACGTCAACCTCGTAGAAATCGGCGTGTAAGAGCGCGCCGCTGACCGGATCGAGCTGCACCTCTTTGATCAACGCCACCTTGTTCGCCAAGTCCTGCGCGCCGGAGCACAACTTGATCAAGTGGGTTGACCCCTCCAAGCCGGCGATCTTTGTACGATACTCTTTGGCGTTTATACTCACTGATAGTGGGCTACGCTTGGGGCCGTAGAACACGCCCGGCACCGCCCCACTGCGACGCAGCTGGCGCGCTGGCCCCTTGCCGGTACCGCTGCGGGGCTCGACGCTCAAATCCACCGTCTCCATATTGCCTGTTCACTCCTCTTTTCGGGTCAATCGAACAGCGAGCTGATCGACTCCTCGTTATGGGTTCGCCGGATCGCCTCACCCAGCAGTTGCGCCACGGAGAGCGTGTGGATCTTGCTGCAGCGCTGGCCGATCGGCGACAGTGGGATGGTGTCGGTGACGATCAGCTCCTTCAGCACCGACTGTTCGATGCGCTCGATCGCCGGGCCCGAGAGCACCGGATGGGTGCAGCAGGCGTAAACCTCGGTGGCTCCGGCCTCGCGCAGCGCCGCCGCCGCCGCCGCCAAGGTGCCGGCGGTGTCGACGATGTCGTCCACAATGATGGTCTTCTGGCCTTCCACTTCGCCGACTACCCGCATCTCGGCCACCTCATTCGGGCGCGGGCGCCGCTTATCGATGATGGCGAGGCCGGCATTGAGGTGCTTGGCGAAGGCCCGGGCGCGCTCCACCCCACCGGGATCGGGCGAGACTACGCACAACCCATCGCCCGGCAGCCGGTCGCGCACGTACTTGAGCAGCACCCGCGTCGCAAACAGGTTGTCGACGGGGATGTCGAAGAAGCCCTGAATCTGGCCAGCATGCAGATCGGTGGTGAGCAAGCGTGAGGCGCCCGAGGTCGTAATGAGGTCGGCCACCAGCTTGGCGCTGATCGGAACGCGGGGGTAGACCTTGCGGTCCTGGCGCGCATAGCCGAAATAGGGCACCACCGCGGTGACCCTTTTTGCCGAGGCCCGCTTGAAGGCATCGAGCAGCAGCAGCAACTCCATCAGGTTATCGTTCACCGGGGTGCAGGTGGATTGGACGACAAAGACGTCTCCGCCGCGGACGTTGTCCGATATCTTCACGTTGATCTCGCCGTCGCTGAAGCGACGCACGTCGGCATCTCCTGGGCGCACGCCCAAGTACTGGCAGACCGCTTGCGCCAGTGCCGGGTTTGAGTTCCCAGCAAACACCTGTATTTCGTCTCTCACGTGGCTTCCCATTGCCCTATTACACCTGGCGTTATCAGCTAAAGCACTGGGCGGGAAGGATTCGAACCTTCGAATACCGGATCCAAAGTCCGGGGCCTTACCGCTTGGCGACCGCCCATCACGCTGCCGCGGGCGAGATTTCTAACGTCTGCACCGCGACCGCCCACACGCCGCGCTCCCTGACGGCACCAGCCGCCACCTCCGCCGCCGAGCGCGTGCGCCACACGCCGAAGACTGCCGAGCCACTCCCCGTCATCAGGGCACCCTCGGCACCGAGTTGCATCAGCATCTTCTTGAGGGATCGCAACTCGGGAAACGCCTCGGCGGCCACAGCCTCAAGATCGTTGACCAGCATCGACCACGCGGGTCTTTTGCCGCCAGCGAAAGCGGCGATACTAGTGGCCGGCAGCGGGTTTGTCAACGAAACCTCCGGCCGGTGCGGACTTACCCCGGCCGCATCGTACTGCCGATAAATCGCGGCCGTGGACAGGCCGACTCCGGGGAACGCAACTACCAGTGCGATCCCGCCCCAGCCTTCAGCCGGCGTCACGATTTCGCCAACACCTCCGACCCGTGCCGGCCGCCCGTAGATGAAGAATGGCACATCGGCGCCGAGTCGGGCCGCCCATTGGGCCAGTTGGGCCTTACTATGGCGCGCTTCCAGAAGCCGGTTCAGGGCCAGTAACGTGGCCGCGGCGTCACTGCTGCCCCCTCCCAAACCCGCAGCGGCGGGGATGCGCTTGGTCAACTCGACATGCACCGCCGCCGTGACACCGCTCTCGGCCAGCAACAGCTCCGCTGCCGCGTGAACCAAGTTGCGCTGGTCCGCCGGAATCTCGGGCCGATCACAGCCGAGCGTGATCCGAGTCGCGCCACCGCGTTGGATCGTGAACGCCAGCTCGTCGTAGAGATCGACGGGCACCATCAGCGAATCGAGCAGGTGGTAACCGTCGGCACGGCGCCCGGTGATGCGCAAGAACAGGTTCACCTTGGCAGGCGCCAGAACACGCGCCGTCGCCGGCCCGGCCACCGTCGTGCCCCCGGTCGCAGATTGACCCCCCACAACTCGCATGCTACCAGCAGCTGTCATTTGACCCGTGGCCCCCGTGGTGAAAAGGATATCACACAGGTCTCCGGAACCTGTAGTCCGCGTTCGATTCGCGGCGGGGGCATTCCGACACCGGCGCACGCTCCAGAAATGGGCATAACGATGTGACGACCGAACTCAAAACCCAACACGAAAAGAAGGGAAAAAGGAGGACGGCTATGAACAGTTTCAAGGCAAGCGCATCGAGAAGCAAGGTGTTGTTCGCGGCGTTGCTGGTGGCAGCTGTGGCGGCGCCATTGCCCGCAACGGCTGGTCCTAGTGCGTCCGTGTCCAGCGATGGGGAAGTAACGGCGTCCGCGGAAACGGGCAGCGCGGCGACCCAGGGTACGCAGCCCTCTGCGGGAACCGGTGTGTTGAGCGAAGACGCCCGCCTCGCATCCGAGGAACTCACTCCGATGTCTCGTGAAGAGATCAAGGGGCTCCAACCCGCGAGCGGTAACGTCGGGATCGAGTCGGTGCTGGGATCGGACACCCGTATCCGGGCATACTCCACCCCCTATCCGGCAAGGGCCACGGCGCTCGTGACCTTCGACGGCGGTTACTGCACCGCATGGTTCTACGGCCCGAACGTCGTCGCAACCGCGGGCCACTGCGTTCATACCGGAGGGGGAGGCGGAAGTTGGAGAACGAATGTCAAGGTGTGGCCTGCTTACAACGCCGGCAGTGCGCCGTACGGCTCCTACAACGCAAAGAGGCTCTACTCGGTTGCGGGCTGGACGAACAACGCCGACGAGCGGTACGACTACGGCGCCATCAAGCTGTTCACAAACGTCGGCAACACCGTCGGCTGGTACGGAATCTGGTGGCAAGACTCTTCCCTGACTGGACTGCCCTCGGAGATCCTCGGGTATCCCTCCGACAAGACACCAGCGCAGTCTCAGTGGATGAGCGCGGACATCGTGAGAGTTACTCAAGGGACTCAGGTATTCTATAAGAACGACACCTTTGGCGGGCAAAGCGGCAGCGCAGTTTGGCAAGATAGACCGGCAGGCTCGGCGTACTGTGCCGATGGACCGTGCGCCTACGCTATTCACGCTCAGGGACTCCATGGCGCAGCTCCCCACAGCAACCACAACCACGGGACCCGCATTCGCGAGGCGGTGTTCAACAACATGATCAACTGGAGGAATGCTCCCTAACCAAACGCTGGTGTCAGCGAAACTGTCAGCACGGCCGGCAACAGCCCCAGCAGCGGCTCCCACTCAGGCTTGCCGGACGTCACGGACAGTGCACCGCGGGACAACGGTGTAATCAGCGCCTCAGGATCGGGTTGCCGACCTTGACCAGCCGCTGCGGGTTCGTAGGGAGGCGCACGAATGACCGTTCGGGTTATCATCGGGCTGTTGGCCGTGGGCACGGGTCTGGCGGGCGCCTCGGCCAACAGCCCGGCATTGCATCCCAGGCCAGGGCCCCTAGCCGCCGATGCCCCAGTCGGGGGACTCGTCGGTGAAGCCG
>JACQVA010000213.1 GCA_016210005.1 Deltaproteobacteria bacterium
CAGGCACCAAGGCTCTCTGGATCGGGCTGCCACGCATGGACGACATCGCCGAGTTCTTCAAAGTCTTTGCCAAGCTTGCTGAAGGACCCTAACATCTCACGTCACCGTGTCCAGCGAACACTTCTCGGGCAGGATCAGGTCGGCGAGAGGTGTCCGCCCCTACTTGGCTGGTGCCACCGCGGCGCTCAGCGCGGCTCACCCGCGTTTGGCGATTCGGCGTGGCCGGCCAACCGCCGGCGGCGGGAGCGAGTAGGACGGCGGCGCCCCGGCTTACATCAGGAAGGCGTAGCGAATCACAAACAGCGCCGCGAACACGTACAGCAGCGGATGTACCTGGCGGCCGCGGCCGGCGGCGAGCATCAACGCGGCGTAGGCGATGAAGCCGAAGGCGATCCCTTCGGTGATCGAAAAGGTGAACGGCATGGTCACGATCGCCAGGAATGCCGCCATCGCCGCCGGGGTGTCACTGAAGTCGACCCGGCTGATGCCGCGGATCATGAAGCTGCCGACCATGATCAGCGCCGGCGCTACGATCGGATACAGCGTCGCCTCGCCGACTCGCACCCCTTCGCCGGCCATCCGCGCCAGCGGTGCGCAGAACAACGCCGCGATGAACAAGGCGGCGGTAACCAAGTTGGCCAGCCCGCTGCGCGCTCCGGCAGCAATCCCGGCCGCGCTCTCGACGTAAGCCGTCACGGTCGAGGTCCCCAGCACCGTGCCGATAATGGTGCCGGCGGCATCGGTGGCCATCGCCTGGCGCGCGCGCGGCAGCCGGCCGTCTTGCAGAAAGCCGGCCTGCTCGGCCACCCCCACCAGCGTGCCGACCGTGTCGAACAAGCCGAGAAAGAACATCACGAAGATCACCGCCACCAAGTCGGGGCGCAACGCCGAGCGGATGTCGAGCTGGGCGAAGGTCGGGCCCAGCGCCGGTGGCGCGGCAAACACGCCGTGATACGGTACCAGCCCGAACGTCACGGCCGCGGCACCGGTGAGCACGGTGCCGATGAGAATGGCGCCGCGGTTGCCGCGAGCCACCAGCATGGCCGTCAGCAGCGTGCCCGCCGCCGCCACCAGCGTTACCGGATGGTGCAAGTGGCCGAGAGCGATGAATGTTCCCGGCGCCGGGCGCACCAGCCCGGCCCACTCGAAGCCGACCAGCGCGATCAGCAAACCGATGCCGGCGGCAATCGCGTGCTTGAGCGAATCGGGAATGATTTCCAACAAGCGCTCGCGCAGTCCGACCAGCGACAGCAGCAAGAACACCATCCCGGCAACGCAGTTGGCGCCCAGCGCCACTTGCCAGGAATAGCCCATGCCACCGGCGGCCACCGGCCCGGCCACCATGAAGGCGAAGTAGAAATTGTGCCCCATTGCCGGCGCCACCGCGATCGGATAGTTGGCCCACAGCCCCATCAGCACGGTGGCGAACGCCGACGACAGACAGGTCGCAGCCAGCACCGCCCCAGCATCCATCCCGGTGGTTGCCAGCACCGCCGGCTGCACGAAGATGATGTACGACAGCGTCACGAACGTAGTCGCCCCGCCGATCAGCTCGGTCGCCACGTCGGTGCCATTGCGACGCAAGTGAAAGAGTCGTTCCACCAGCGCTGCCATCGCCGGCTGCTTACCACAGTCGGGGCGGTCCCGGTAAGTCGAAGGCCGACGCCGTGTTGACTGCCTGATGACCCTTCCCTATAACCGCGTCGGTTTCTCACTGAGCACGCATGCAAGCCGCTGGCACCGTTGCGTGGGCTGCCCCTGACCCGCGACTGACTTCGGACGTACTCGCCGCTGCGCTGGAACGTGCCGCTGCCGGCGAGCAGGTCACTCAGACTGAAGCCGAGGTCTTGATCAACCTCGACGATCAGCGCCTGCCTGAGCTTTTCGCCGGTGCACGGCGGCTGCGCGAGCGGTACAAGGGCAGCACGGTGACCTACTCCCCCAAAGTCTTTCTGCCCGTCACCAACCTCTGCCGTGACTTCTGCGGCTACTGCACTTTTCGCAAGGATCCGAACGATCCGGAGGCCTGGACCATGATGCCGGACGAGATCCGGACCTGGTCGCGCGACGGCCGTGCTCGCGGCTGTCGCGAAGCGTTGCTGTGCCTCGGCGACAAACCGGAGCTGGTGTTCAAGTCCTACCGCACTACGCTGGCCGCGCTCGGCCACCGCACCACCATCGAGTACGTCCGGCGCGCCTGCGAGATCGCGCTCGCCGAGGGCTTGCTGCCGCACACCAATGCCGGGCTGATGACCCGAGCTGAGATGGCTAGCCTCAAGCCGGTAAACGCGAGCATGGGGCTGATGCTGGAAAGCATGAGCCCGCGGCTCTGCCAAAAAGGCGGCCCGCACCATCACGCCCCCGACAAGGACCCGGCACTGCGCCTGCAAATGATCCACGAAGCCGGCGAGCTGCAGATCCCCTTCACCACCGGCATTCTTGTAGGCATCGGCGAGACCCGCGCCGAATGCGTTACCAGTCTGCTGGCGATTCGCGCCGCGCACCAGCGCTGCGGCCACATCCAGGAAGTCATCGTGCAGAATTTCCGCGCCAAGCCGAGCAGCGCGATGGCGGTGAGCCCCGAGCCCGACACGCTCGAGCTGGCGCGCACGATCGCGGTCTGCCGCCTGCTGATGCCGGCCATGAACATCCAGGCGCCGCCCAACCTGAGCCCCTACGATCACCGCCTCATCCTCAACGCCGGGATCAATGATTGGGGCGGCATCTCGCCGCTGACGCGGGATTACGTCAACCCCGAGGCCCCCTGGCCCCACGTCGCCGCGCTGGCGGATACCTGCCGCGGCGCCGGCGCCAAACTCACACCGCGCCTGCCGATCTACGACGAGTTTATCGATCGGCCAGGCTTTCTCGATCCCGAGCTGCGGGCGCGCGTGCGCGCGTTCACGGCCGAAGGAGTCCTGCCATGTTGACCCGTCACATCCGTGAGCTGGTGAACGATCCGCGGCCGCTCGACACGGTGGTGGCCGCCGCCTCTCCGGCTACGCGTGCAATTCTCGAACGCGCGCTTTGCGCTCACGAGCTGAGCGTCGCCGAGGGCGTGCATCTGCTCGGCGTTACCGGCGCCGACTTGGCCGCACTGGTCAAGACCGCCGATCACGTCCGCGCCTGCGATGCCGGCAACGAAGTCACCTATGTCATCAACCGCAACATCAACTGGACCAACATTTGTTTCGTCGGCTGCCAGTTCTGCGCCTTTGCCCGCTTGCGCAACGACCAGGAGGCCTACAACCACGACGCCGACTACGTGCTGGACAAGGTGCAGGACGCGCTCGCGCGCGGCGCCACCGAGATCTGCATGCAAGGCGGCATCAATCCCGAAATGGACGCCTTCGAGTACCGCGACATGCTGGTGGCGATCAAAGCCCGCTTTCCGCAGATCCACATCCACGCCTACTCGCCGATGGAAATCATGTACGGCGCCCGCCGTACCGGCATGAGCTATAACGACTACATCCGCATGCTGCGCGACGCCGGCCTCGGCACCATCCCGGGCACCGCCGCCGAGATCCTCGACGACCAAGTCCGCGAAGTCCTCAGCCACAAGAAGGTGAGTGTAAGCACCTGGCGTGAGATCATCACCACCGCTCACCGCTTGGGGGTGCGCACCAGCTCGACGCTGATGTACGGCCACATCGAGCAACCCGAGCACGTCGCGCGCCATCTCGAGCTGATCCGCTCGATACAAAAAGAAACCGGCGGGTTTACCGAGTTCGTGCCGCTGCGCTTCATCCACACCTACACCAAGCTGTACCAGAAGGGGCTGGTGAATCCGCCGCCCAAGGGCGCGGTGGACTTGCGCATGTACGCCTGCGCCCGCTTGCTGCTGCGCGGCGCGATCGACAACATCCAGACCTCGTGGGTCAAGCTGGGCACCGAGCTGGCGCAGCTGACCCTGGCGGCCGGGTGCAACGACTTCGGCGGCACCTTGATGGAGGAGTCCATCTCCCGCTTGGCCGGCGCCGATGCCGGCGAGTATCTTCCCGTCGGCGAGATCCGGGCGCTGATCGCGGGCATGGGCCGCATCCCGGTGCAGCGCACCACCACCTATGGGCGGCTCGAAGCAACGGGAGCAGGCGAAAGCAATGGGCGGCAGGAAACCAGTGACCGTGCTGGCTGGCGGAGTGGGCGCGGCGCGCTTGCTGCGGGGCCTGCACTGCCTTCTTGAGCCGGCACAGCTCACCGTCATCGTCAACACCGGCGACGACGACACCTTCTTCGGCCTGCACGTCTCGCCCGACCTCGACACCGTCACTTACACGCTGGCGGGCCGAGTCGCGCCGCGGCCGGGTTGGGGGGTGCGCGGCGACTCGCTCGCCTGCCTCGGCGCGCTGGCGCGGTATTATCCCGAAACCTGGTTTCAGCTCGGCGACCAGGACTTGGCGACACACATCTTCCGCACCGAGCGGCTGCGCCGCGGCGACTCGCTGTCCACCGTCACCGGCGCAATCGCCGCGGGTCATGGCTTGCGGGTGCGGTTGCTACCGATGAGCGATGACCCCGTGCGCACCGTCGTTCACCTGCGCGGCCGCGGCCCGGTGGCGTTTCAGCGCTATCTGGTCAAAGGCGGCGGCCGCGGGCGGGTCGAACGGGTCGAGTTCGCCGGCTTGCGGCGGGCGCGGCCGGCAACCGGGGTACTGGCTGCGATCCGTGAGGCACAGATTGTGATCATACCGCCGAGCAATCCGATCGTGAGCATCGGACCGATCGTCGGGCTGCGGGGCGTGCGCCCGGCGCTGCGCACCACGGCAGCGCGCATCGCCGCGGTCAGTCCGATCGTGGGCGGAGCCCCGATCAAGGGACCTGCCCACCGTCTGCTGCGCGGACTGGGGCACGAGGTCTCACCGTTCGGTGTGGCGCAGCTCTACCGCGACTTCGTCGACCTCTTCGTCCTCGACCGGCGCGACGCGGCCCACGCACCGCGCATCGAGCGTTTGGGCATGCGCACTCTCGTCACCGACACCATCATGACGACGGCGGCGAAGTCGCGGGCGCTGGCGGCGGCGCTGCTGCAGGAGGTACAGGCGTGAGCTTCACCGTGTTCCCGGTTGCGGGCGTGCCGCTGATTCGTCCGGGTGACGACCTCGGCGCCCTCCTCACCGGCGCCATTGTCGGAGCGCAACTCGGCCCGCTCGAGGACGACATCGTCGTCGTCTGCCAGAAGATCGTCTCCAAAGCAGAAGGGCGCGTGGTGGCGCTGCCCAGCGTTACCCCCTCGCCATTCGCGCGGCAGCTCGCCGCCCTCGCCTCCGACAAGGATGCGCGCGTGCTCGAAGTGATCCTGAGCCAGACCAAGCGCATCGTCAAAATGGACCGCGGCCATCTCATCGTCGAGACCGGCCCCGGCTGGGTGTGCGCCAACGCCGGCGTCGATGAATCGAACAGTCTCGACGATGAAACGGTGATTCTGCTTCCAAGCGATCCCGATGCCTCGGCGCGCCGGCTCGCCGAGGGGATCCGCAGCCGGACTGAGCGCACCGTCGCGGTGATCATCACCGACACCTTCGGCCGCCCCTGGCGTGAGGGGCTGGTCGACTTCGCCCTGGGCGTTGCCGGCATGGAGCCGCTGCTGGACTTACGCGGCCAGCGCGACCTCGGCGGGCGCGAGCTACACCACACCGTCAATGCCCAGGCCGATGCCTTGGCCGCCGCCGCCGGCCTGGTGATGCGCAAAGGCGCCGGTATCCCGGCCGCCATCATCCGCGGTTACGAATACCACCGCGGCGACGGCGGCGGCACCAAGCTGTTGCGCGCTCGCGAGTTCGACCTCTTTCGTTGAGAGCGCAAGCTTCCACGTTGTTCGTCCAACAGAGCCGCGGCGGGCGGGTACGGGCGATGCCGCTGACGCCGCCGGCTCGGGCGCCGGTGTCGGCGTAGGGCGAGCGGTGCGCGCCGCGGCGTTCACGGTCCTGGTGGCGGCACATTTTTTCTGGCCCCTTCGCGGCTTGGCGGGTTTGCGCGAGCCATTGCTTTTCGCATCGAGGCTGATGTCCCCGCCTTCAGCGCGAGTTCCATGCGTCACCAAGGATTTTGCCGCTGCTGATCCGGCCAGCCGCCGTCAGCGGCTCGCGAATGCACCACCGAGGGGAGATCGCCGAACTGCCGGAGACAACTTCACTTGCCTCAGCGCGAGGGCTGTCCGGCGGCCTCCTGCACCGCCGCCTGCCGTTTGGGGAGCCGGAGCCGCACGGCCAGGTCCTCGAAGAGCGAATACGCCACCGGCGTGATCAGCAACGTGATGAGCAAGCAGAGCGACTGGCCGCCGATCACGACGATCGCGATGGCCTTGGCGACCTCCGCGCCGGCCCCGCGCGCGAGCGCGGCCGGAATCATGGCGACGACCAGCGAGATGGTGGTCATCAGGATCGGCCGCAGACGGTCGCGGTTGGCCTGCAGGATGGCCTGGTCTTGCGGCAACCCCGAGCGCTGCAAGGCGAGGGTGTGGTCGATCTGGAGAATGGCATTCTTCTTCACGATCCCAAACAGCAAGAGCATCCCCATCCCGCTGAACAGATTCAGCGTGTTGCCGGTGACCCACAACGAGAAGATCCCAAATGGCACCGACAGTGGGAGCGACAGCATAATGGTCAGCGGGTGGAGAAAGCTCTCGAACTGCGCCGCCAGGACGATGTACATGAAAATCACCGACAGGCTGAGCGCGACCTGAAAGCCGGTCACCGTCTCGGCGTACAGCTTCCCGCGCCCGGAGGCGGCGACGGTGTACGTGGCCGGCAAACCGAGGCCCCTGGCCTGGCGCATGATGTCGTTGAGAATGTCCCCGAAAGCGTGGCCGGGCGCGATGTTGCCGTACAAGCTGATCTGACGCTGGCGGCTGTGGCGGTTGATGTGCGACGGGCCGGTGCCGGCGCGGAACTCGACCAGGTTGTCCAGCCGGACGCGACCGACCTTGGCCGAGGGCACCGTCAGCTCTGCCAACTGCGCCACGCGCTCGCGGTCGCTGGCCACCAGCCGGAGCCGGACGTCGTAGAGCTCGCCGGCTTCCTTGTATTGAGTGATGACATCGCCGGCGATCAAGGTGCGCACGATACCGGCAATGTCGGCCACCTGGACGCCGAGATCGGCGGCCTTGTCGCGGCCAATCGCGAGCTGGACTTCGGGCTTGCCTGCCACCGCACTGCTGTCGATGTCGACCACGCCCGCTGTCTGCTCCATGATCCGCCGCACTCGGGCGGCGGCGCGGTCGATCTCGCTCTGATCGGGTCCTCGGATGTCGATTCGCAGCTCCGACCCGCCGAACCCACTGCCGCTCACGGGCGGCGGATTGTCAACCGTGACCCGCACCCGCGAACGGAAGCGTTGGAGGCGATCTCGCACGTCCTGCATCACCGCGAACTGCTCCCGCGGGCGCGCGTGCTGGTCGTGCAGCACGACGAAGATCTGCGCCTGAGTGATGTCGTCGCCGGCCGTGCCGCCGACGGTCGTCAGCAGGCCGCGAATCTCCGGCAACGCACGAATGGCGGCCTCCATGTCGCGCAGGATGGTGTCGATCTGCTGCAACGACGAGCCCTGGGGAAGTTTGAGGTTCACTTCGAACTCGCCGCGATCGTCCTCGGGCATGAACGCACCCCCGGCGCGCCGCGCCAGATACGGCGTCGCGGCAATCAGCGCGAGCGCCACCAGGACCAACACCCCGCGGTGCCGCATCGACCAGCGCAGGAGTCGCATGTACCCGCGGTCGATGGGGTCATAAAAGCGGGACTCCCGCGAGCGCTCCCCGCCACGACGGGTGCGCAGCAGCCGGGCCGACAACGTGGGAGTGAGCGTGAACGCCACCAGCCACGAGACGATGATGGCAAACGCCAAGGTCAACCCGAAGCCCTTCAAAAACTGGCCGACGACGCCGGTGATGAAGGCCACGGGGACGAACACGACCGCGAGCGAGAGGGTGGTGGCACTGACCGCCAAGCCCACCTCAGCCGTCGCCGCCGAGGCGGCTTGAAAGGCTGTCAAGCCCTTCTCTTCCATGAACCGCCAGATGTTCTCCAGCACGACGATGGCGTCGTCGATGACGATGCCCACCGCCAAGGTGAGCGCCAGCAGCGTCACGCGATTAAGGCTGAAGCCGGCCGCGTACATCACGGCAAACGTGGCGATGATGGAGGTCGGAATGGCGACCGCCGCGATCAACGTGGCGCGCAGGTTGCCCATGAACACCAGCACCACGATGCTGGCGAGGATGGCGCCCAGGACCATGTGCTGTTGCACTTCCTCCACCGCGTTGCGGATGAACGCCGACCAGTCGCGGGTGATGTCGAGCTGTACGCCAGCCGGCAAAGTGGCCGTGAGCGCGGGCAGGCGCGCCCGGATCGCATCCACCACGGCGACGGTGTTCGCGCCGCTTTGCTTGCGAACGGAGAGCGTGACGGCGTTGGTGCCGTTGTAGCGCGACACGCTGCGCGGTTCGACGATCCCGTCCGTGACCGTGCCGAGGTCTCGGATGCGCACGGGCTTCCCGTCACGATTGGTGACCTGGATGTCGGCAAAATCGGCGACGCGCTCGACGCGGCCCCGGGTGCGCACCGCGGTCTCCTGCGGACCGGTCACGAGCCGCCCACCGGGCACCTCGACGTTTTGCATGGCGACGGCGTGGGCGACCTGCGGTGCCGTGAGCCCATACGCATTCAGCTTGGTTGCCTGCACGGCCACCTGGATCTCCCGCTCGCGCCCGCCGACGAGTTTGATGGCCCCCACTCCCAGCACGCTTTCCAGGGGTTCCTTGATCCGTTTCTTGGTGATCTCGGTCAGCTCCTTCAGCTCGCGGCCGCCGCTCACCGTGAGATACATGATGGGCGTCGCGTCGATGTCGAACTTGTCGACCACCGGCGGGTCGGTGCCCTCGGGAAGCTGGGCGACGATGGCGGCCACCTTGTCGCGCACGTCTTGGGCCGCCGCGTCGAGCGACCGTTCCAGATGAAAGAGCACGAGCACTTGGGACACCCCCTCGATGCTCACCGAGCGCATCTCGTCGATCCCGCTGATGGTGTTGATCGCTTCCTCGATCGGCTTGGTGACCCGCGTCTCGATTTCCTCCGGGCCCGCACCGACCAGCGTCGTCGTCACCGTCACCGTAGGAATCTCGACCCGCGGGAAGAGGTCGACGCCGAGCCGACGGTAGCAGAACCATCCCAGGACGAGCAGCGTCCCCACGAGCATGCTGGCGAACACCGGGCGCCGGATGCAGAGGTCGGCGAGGATCATGACGTGCCCGCCGGGACGGCGCGCACCGCAGTGCCATCGGTAAGGCGCTCGAGATGCGAGACGACGACGGTCTCCCCGGCGTGGATGCCATCGAGGATCACGACCTCCTCGCCCAGGTCGCGGCCCGGCGACACGGTGCGGGCCTCGACGCGGCCGTCGTCACGAATGACAAAGGCGCGCTGCGTTCCGGCAAAGCTGTCGATGGCGGCGCGCGGCACGACGACCGCGTCGTACATGCCGAGATCGATGCGCGCCTTGGCGAATTGTCCGGGCTTCAAGCGGGCATCGGGATTGGCCACCGTGCTTTCGACGGGCAGCGTACGGGTCGCGCCGTCGAGCGTGGCCCCTACACGCGTGACGGTCGCGGCAAACTGCTCGCCGGGAAACGCCTCCAGTTCCACCGTCGCCGAGAGCCCCTCGCGCATGGCCGCGGCGAAGCGCTCGGGCACATCGAGCCGCAGTTTGAGCGGATCCACAACGACGAGTTCCATGACCGGTGCGTAGGCGGTGACATACTGCCCGACGGCAACATGGCGGGCAGCAACGAATCCGGTAACCGGCGAGCGCAGCGCCGTATCAGCGAGGTGTTTTTCGGCCAGCGCCAACTGCTTCGCCGCGGCATCGCGGTTCGCCTCGGCCATCCGCCACTCGCTCACCGCCCGGTCGAACTCCTGTTCCGAGATGACCTGCTGCCGGTGCATGGCAGTCGCCCGCTTGTGAGCGGTGCGCGCCTGCTCGCACGCGGCGGCCGCCTGCGCCAATGCCGCGCGGGCTACGTCGGCGCGCAGTGCGGCCTCGCGGCTGTCGAGGTGCAGGAGGAGGGCATCGCGCGCGATGCGGTCTCCGAAGTCCACCAGGACTTCCGCGACCGTGCCGCCGACCTCCGCCGAGATGACGATCCGGTCGCGCGGGTTGAGTGAGCCCACGAGCTCGATCGTGTTCGCGATCGGCGCGGTGCGTGCGATCGCCGCTTGCACTTCGAGGGTGGTGCCGGGCAGCGGCGTGCTGTCGACTGGCCCGTTCGCGCAGGCGCAGAGCAGAGCGAGATACCCGCCGAGAAGGATGACGCGATTCATCTGCGTCGCGTTCCCGGCCGAGATCGCACGCGCGACGATTTCGCCGCCGCTGACATACCGAGCAGGCGCGCGATCAGTGCATTGGCGCGCGCGATCTCGTCGTCCAGACCCGCGCGCGCATTGCCGGTGTGCCGCCGCGTGAGTAAGCCGTTGAGCACGCCCATGGCCGCGGCGGCCAGACGGGTCGGATCATCATCAGCGGCGGCGTAGGCCCCCTGCCGCACGGCCACACCGACGAGCGAGGCAAGCAATTCGAGAAGCTCCTGGTACTTGGCGAACGACCGCTCGCCCAGCGATGAACGGATGTGCCAGGGAAAGCCGTGCGTGGCCCCGACGTAGATGCGGAACGCCGCTTGATGGGCATCGAAGTAGCGAAAGATCGCCTCGACCAATCGCTCGACTTGCGCCCGCGGTGTCGATCCGGTGCGCGCGAACGTCCGGACCTGCTCGAAGCACTCGTTCTGGCGATACTCCACCAGGGCGGCGAAGATGGCCTCCTTGCTGCCGAACATGTTGTAGAGGGTGGCAATCGCGACCTCGGCGCGCGCGGCGATCTCCTCGATGGACGCCCCCTGAAAACCGCGGGCGGCAAAGACCTCCTCGGCCGCTTCCAGAATCAGGCGGCTGCGGAATGCTCGTTCGCGCTCGCGACGCAAGATCGGCGCCGGGCTGGCCGGCCGAACAGCGGATCGCGCACCCATCGTCGAAGTTATTACCATTCGGCAGAATTTAATTCTAGAGCGAATAGTCCGCTTCTCTTCCCGGACCGCCGAGGCTCGCCAGCGCTCCAGCGTCTCAGTGGGCCATGGACGTCAGCTCCTTCCATTCGGATCCGCACGGCCACCAGGTTTCCCTCTTGCGGGAGAAGGTGAGGGTGAGGGGTTGCTCGCACATGACCCTCACCCCAGCCCTCTCCCAGGGGCTGACCCTGCCCGACTTGTGGCCTCTGGACACGGAGGTTGGATTGCGGTAGACGTACATGCGTGACGGCGGTGGTGGAAGCGGCGGGGTTGGTTTTTCCGGTCGGTGCGATCGATGCGATTCGCATGCGCATCGAGGC
>JACQVA010000214.1 GCA_016210005.1 Deltaproteobacteria bacterium
GTGCGCGCCAGCATCGAAATGGACCTGTCCCTGATCGATCACTACGACGCCCGGCTCACCATGGTCGATCTCACCATCGTGCGCACCGCCAAGCAGCACGACGCCAACGTCTTCTACCGCCTGCGCTCGGTGCCGGGTATCGGGAAGATCCTCGCGCTCGTCAGCCCATGGCCGAAAGGGACGCAATTTGTCATCTTCCAGGCGCGCCGCCACTTCTTCAGCTGCTTCTCCCGCACGATTGCGGTCTCTGCGCAGCCGTGCGCTTCGTAGTAGACCAGCTTGTCAACGCCGTACTTGGCCGAAAAACCCTCCACTGCCTTGCTCTTATGCTGCCACGCCCGCGTTGCCAGCTGTGAGGTCACCGTTCCGTTTGCTGGCCAGGATGTAAACGCAGAACTGCTTGTCCATAGCGCCAAACGCCAAACTGGATTCCCTGTGAACGGCCATAACACCGAACCACGTTACCCACAAATTTGTCGCGCACCACAAGAAGATCGGCAACGCTTTGAATCGGCCGGTACGAGGGCACCGATGAGTTTCTGGGCCGCGCCGCGTGCTCCATCGCGTCGCCTCGTCGAGTCGGCACCAGCGATCCTCGACGGCAGAGCCTCAATAGGTGTTTGGTGCAGACCACAGCTTCTGTACCCGCTGTGAAACAAAGTCAGCTCACCCTCCTCAGCGTGCCCGCCGCGTCTGCTTCCCGCGAGCGCCCCCCGCCCCCGTGGCGCTACCGCCGCGTCTTCTTGACAACGGAGGCCTTATAGGTGTTCGGCCCCCACGTTCGCCTTCTGGCAGGCTGATCTCCACGACCCCCTCGCCCTGGCGCAGGAGTTCGAGTGCATCCGGAAGCGTGCGGGAAAGGATGGACAAGAGACGAGCGTTTGCCATGTTCCCACACCGGAGCCACAAGACCTGAGGTGGCGTGCCGAGCCGATCCACGAGATCGACAAAATCTTCGTCCTTCGTGAAAACGACTACCTTCGCCGCGCGCGCCTTGTCGAAGATCTCTGGGTCTTCCGCTTCTCGCAGGCCCAGATCGCGGACGTGCAGCGCCTCCACGGCAAACTGTCGATGAATCCACGGACAGAGCTTTGGAGAGATGTGGGCGTCCAGCCAGAGGATCACGGAAGGACCACGGCATGGCTGGCGCGACTGCTCGCAAACCGCAAGCAGGCATGGATGTCCTCGATTTCGAGATCAGGATGTTCCCGGATGATCTGCTTCGGGGTCATTCCGGAAGCGAGAAGCTCCAAAACGTCGGACACGCGAATCCGCATGCCGCGAACGCACGGACGCCCTCCGCATTGCCGCGGGTTGACGGTGATCCGATCCATCAATTGAGCCATGCTCGTTCTCTAGCGCAGGTCGGAGGCCCAGCCGAACGTAAAAGGGTTTTTCCGTCATCCGGCGCGACGGGGCGGTGCGCGAGATGGTGTGATGGTTGCCGCCGGATGGCGGAAAGGCCCCGTTGAACTGAACCGCTGATCACCGCCGGTGCTCCCCACGTGTTATGGGAATTGTAGGGCGATTACGGGCCGGATGGCAAGCGCGCGGGGTGCTCGAAGGCGGGGGCGATCGGGCGCAGAGAGGCGACGCCGGAGCCACACCGGGGGTGACGAACGACGCGAACGCGGGCGATGGCGCTGGCGTGCGGCGCGCGAAGCGGCGCAGGGGCGCATGCGGGCATACCACGGCTCAACGGTCGCAGCGCGATCGTGAAAACGCAGGAAGTCGGTGGGTCTGGACGGCCGCGGGTGACCATGACATGTCGTGTACGGCCGCCAGACTCTGTGAACCATCGGCGCGGGCGGGAGGCAGGAGTTCCAGCACTTGCAGCGGCCCGCCGCACTTGGGGCAGGTGGGCGCCGGCGCGGCGTCGGGGCCTGGTTCTGCGTCGAGGCGCTGACGTGTCGGTCGACGGCCAGCGCGGTAGGGAACTGCGTGATCTCCGGCTCGCCCATCTCCGCGGGGTGGTGCTTCTGGTGCAACAAGTTCGGCTGGCGGGCGATCGAGGCAAGACCCTGGCTCGCCTTGAGTCTGACCAATGTTATGGTCATAATCTCGTCGGATGGCGAGGGCGAAGCGGACTTTCGAGATTGCCTGCAGGCCGGCGACCGTGCGCCATCTGGACGCAATCGAGGCAAAGTACTTGGGTTTGATCCGTACGACGATCAAGGAGCAGTTGTCGTATGAACCGTTCGACGAAACGACGAATCGCAAGCCGCTGCTTCGGCAGTCTCCATTCGGAGACAACATCTGGGAGATTCGCTTCGGCCCGCAAAACCGCTTGCGCGTCTTCTACTGTTGCGATCCGGACGAGGCTCGCCGCGTGCTCGTCGAGGCGATCGGAGTCAAACGAGGACACCGGCTCACGATCGGTGGCCAGGAGGTGAAGTATGAGAGCTAGCGTGGCGCAGGCCAAGGCGCGTTTCAGCGAGATGATCGACGCCGCGCGCGGCGGCGAACCGGTCGTCGTTACTCGCCACGGTGAGCCTGTCGTCGCAGTTGTCCCCGTGCCGCTCGATCCTGACGAGCGCGAGCGCTTTCTCCTGGCACATAACCCGATCTTCCGGAGTATCATCGAGGTGTCGCGCGACAGCGGTGAACCGATTCCTCACGACGACATCTGGCGGCTGGTGGCGAAACATCGTCGTCTGGCCGAACAGGAGCCTTCCAGCCGACGGAGCACAAAGACGCGCCGCAGCTGAAGGTTGGCGATGTACCGCCCTTCGGCGGGGCCTAGCGCGGGCTGGCGCCCGCAACCCAAAGCTCGACAGGGGTATCCCGTCATGCCCGCAATCCTTAGAGCCTGCCCCCGCGAAGGCGTGGGGCATCCAGGGGCGGTGGGGCTCCGGATGGATTCCCGCCTTCGCGGGAATGACGGAGGGAAATCTGCGCGCCACGCCAAGACTTTCAGCCATATCAGTTCAGGACAGGCTTGATCCAGTGCACATACGCCTGCCTGCGCCGAGGCTTCGGCAGGCAGGCCTCGGTCCGGCAGTTGGAGGATCGCAGGCAAGATGCCTGCACCACCGGGAGAGCGGCCTGGACTACCGGCGGGGCCGTCGGCGCCACTGAGGCGAGGGATCGCAGGCGGGGACGCACGTCGGCGCCGGCATCGGCGGCATCAAGGAAGTAAGCTGCGAATGAAAGTGCCGATGCGGTCGATCGCCTGTTGGCCTTCGGGCAGCAGTGCCGCGAAGGCTTGCCAGACATGGAACATGTCTTCCCACGGCTCTAAAGTGACGCTCACGCCGGCTTTGCGCGCCCGCTCAGCCAGGCGCGTCGAGTCATCGAGCAACGTCTCGGCGGTACCCACTTGAATCAACAGTGGCGGCAGGCCCGACAAGTTAGCGTAGAGCGGCGCAGCCAGCGGCGTGCGCGGGTCTTGGCCGGCGAGATACATCTCGGCCATCTTGCTGAGCCCGTCACGTTGCACCATCGGATCCACCGCTGCCTTGGTGGTCATCGAATCACCGAGCCCTTCGAGGTCGACCCAGGGCGAGAGGCACACGGCCGCCGCCGGCAGCGGCTGCCCGGCGTCGCGCAGCGCCACTAGTGCCGCCACAGTCAAGCCGCCGCCAGCTGAGTCGCCGCCGATGACGATGCGCGCCGGCGCCACAGCGGTGCTGAGCAACCAGCGATACGCCGCAGTGGCATCCTCAACGGCGGCTGGGTGCGGGTGCTCGGGGGCCAGGCGATAGTCGAGTAGCAACACGCGCGCCGCTGCCGCCCGCGAGAGCCGGGCGGCCAAGTCGCGATGGCTGGTGATCGAACCGACGACGTACCCGCCACCGTGCAAGTAGAGAATGACCGCGTCCCGGCGTGCGCCCGGGGTAGTGACCCACACCGCCGGCACGCCACCGGCATCGACCGGATCGAGGGTAACATCGTCCGGCAGCACCGCGATCGAGGCCATCGAATCGATGGCGGCGCGCATTTCGGAGACGCTCGGGCCCGCCTCCAGCGGCCGCGCTTTCAACATGTCGAGGATCATCGCGAGTTCCTGGCTGGCCATGGTCTGTCCTCCTAGCCGCATCCGGCCGTGCGGTGTGCCCGGCAATTCCGGCCGGCGGGACAGTAACGCGACGCCGTGGGAGCGTCAACGCCGAAGTCGTCGAGTTCGGGCGAAAGCGGGCCAGCCGACCTATGATCGCGCTGCGCGGTTGACGGCGGCGTCGAGGTCTTTGCGATCAGTGATGTCGGCCACCTCGAGGCGCTGGTCGCCGACGCGGAAGAGGACGCGGTAATTGCGGCCGATGCGCAGTGAGTAGACATCCTCTGTGGCGCGCATGCGCTTGATGTTACTCCACGTTCGCGCCTCGCCGGCTGCCAGGGCGGCGATGGCATGAAGTGCTTGGGTTGCCGCCGGCCGGGGCAGCAGCGCCAGCGACTTGGCCGCAGCGGCGTCGTAATGAGGGACGAGAATCGAGCGGCGGGCAGCGGCCGCGGCCTCGCCGGCTTCTTCGTCATCCAGCGCGGGCTCGGCGGTGCGGGCCGGTGCGGTGGGGGCCGGAGCGCTGCGAGTGTCGGCCAGCCGCGCCAGCTCGCGGCGCAGATCGCTCCGCTGGGCCGCGCCAGCAGCGATTTCACCCTTGAGCTCTTCGATCTTCGCGCGCAGGCGCTGGCGCTCTTGCGCCAGTTCCGCTACGCGCGCTTCGTGGCCGACCTGGCGCTCCTCACCGTGCTGCGCGGCTAGGCGGTCGCGCTCGGCGGTGAGGTGGTCGAGCGCCCGGATGCGCTTTTGCAGATCTTCATCGAGGCGGTTTTTATCGCGGGTGGCGTTGTGCAGCTGGCGCCGCAACTGCTCGACTTCTTCGGCTAGGCGCTGGCGTTCACGCTGATCCTTCGGGTCGTGGGACGGGCGCGGCTCGTCCGGGCGGGCCGCGAGCTGGTCGTACACTTCCCACCAGGGCTCGTGGACGTCCAGCCCGAGGCGGTCGCGCGCATCCTCGATCTTTTCGAGCAGCATCTCGGTGTCGAAGGGGCGCTCGGCGCTGACACAGCCGCGCGCCACTGCGATTCCCAGCGCCGGAACATAATCGAGCAGGCTGTGAGCACAATCGATCACGCCGACGGGATCATCATCACGCAGGGAGCGCAACAGCTGCGCCTCGATGCAGGCAAGCGCCTGCGGATCGTGGCGGGCTAGTGCCAACTGAACGCGGATGCCTTCCCACTCGCTCCGGTCAAGCCGCGCTTGTTCGTAGTGCCGTTCGGCCAGCGCCAGCTCGCCGGCCGCGAGCGCCTCGTCGGCGATATCGCTGTGATACTCGTGCGCGTGCTCGGGGCCGCCGGGAACATCGGGCCGGAGCTTGACGCGATCCAGAAAGCGCTCGGCCAGCTCCCAGCGCCGATGCTGGACGAGCTTGCGCATTCCGCCGATGAGCTGCAGCGTCGTCAAGCGCTCCGGATCGATGCGCGCCAAATCCGCCGGGCGCAGGAAATCGAAGAGCTGCTCGCGCACCTGCGCGTGCCGCTCACTGAGGGCCTCGAACTGCTCCACGATGGATTGATGGCCCGGGGCCGGCCCCTTGGCCTCGCAGCATTTCTTGTACTTGCGTCCGCTGCCGCACGGGCAGGGATCGTTGCGGCCGGTCTTCGGAGCGGTTCGTACGACAGTATAGCCGGCCACCTCGCGGGTGGGCTCGCGATCGGAGAGCGTATCGAGCGCGGGCGCGAACAGCGGCGCGCGCAGCTTCTCGGCGAGCTGCTCGAAGCCGGCGAATTCTTCGGGCAGCAAGGGCATCGCCAATGATTTCAGCCCGGCATCGTCGAGGGCCCGGGCCGCCAGGCTGACGATGAGGGCAGCCTCGGGCCCAAGCGGCCGGCGGGCAAGAGTGCGCAGGCGGGCAACGAGCATCGGCGGCGGGGGCGTTTGATCCAGGAGTTGGGTGGCCAGATAAAGCGCCATCGCTTCGCGCTCCCAACTGGCGCGCGCGCCCTCGACCAGGTCGAGCAGCAACCCCACACGATCTCCGTCGCTCGATCCAACCAGCGCTGCCAGGTGGTCGATGTTCGGCAGGTCCGGCAACAGTTCGAGCAACATCGCGGGCGCCAGGCGTTCACCGGTGGCGGTGAGTGCGAAGGCCAGCACCGTTGCCGCGTGCGGGCCGCGCGCGCGCAGGGCCGGCAGGATGGTCTCGCGAATTTCGGCCGCCGACGCGCTCGCTGCCAGCGCACGCACCGCCGGGCCGGTGAGTGGGGTGGCATTGGCGCGGTCGATCAACGCATCCATTGTGGCGGTGCCCGTCTACATCCCCAGCGCGGGTTTTGCCCGCGCCAAACCCCGCCGCAGGGTCCAAAGTCCATAGCGACCGGCAAGAATCCTCGCGCGGCGCGGCGATTTCCCGAACTAGTAGAACCGGGCGTGGACAGCAAGCCCCGGGGCTATGTGCGGCGGCAGCGCGTTGCCAGCTAGGCGTTGAACGGGTTGCCGAGGACGATGGTTTCCTGACGGCGCACGCCGACACCGATCATCAGCATCGGGGTGCTGGTGAGTTCTTCGAGCCGGCGCACGTAGCGCTCGGCGTTCTCGGGTAGCTCGGAGCGGACGCGGGCGTTGCTCAGCGGCTCCTGCCAGCCGGGGAGTTCTTCGTACACCGGCCGGGCGCCGCGCAACACGGCCGCGCTCGCCGGCATGTCGTCAACGCGCTTGCCCTGGTGCTCGTAGGCGACGCAGAGGCGCACCGGGTCGATACCCGTAAGCACATCGAGTTTGGTCAGCGCGATTCCGGTCATACCATTGAGGCGCACGGCGTGGCGCACGACGACGGCGTCAAACCAGCCGCAGCGGCGCGGCCGCCCGGTGGTGGCGCCGTACTCTTCGCCGTCTTGGCGCAGCTTGGCGCCGAGCGCGTCGGCCAGTTCGGTCGGGAACGGGCCGCTGCCGACGCGGGTGGTGTAAGCTTTGGCGATGCCGATGACACCGGAGATGCGCCGCGGCGCAATGCCCGCCCCGGTGCAGGCGGCGCCGGCCACGGTGTTCGACGAAGTTACGAACGGGTAAGTGCCGTGGTCGACGTCGAGCATCGTGCCCTGCGCGCCTTCGAGTAGGATACGTTTGCCCTGTGCCAGGGCGCGGTCGAGATAGATGCTGGTGTCGGCTGCGTGCGCTGCCAGCCGCTCGCGCAAGCGGCTGTATTGCTGGTGGATGGCGTCGAAATCGAGCCTTTGCTCCTTGAGGATGGCGTCGAGATAGATGTTGCGCTCATCCATGGCGCGGCGAAGGGCATCGGCGAACACCTCCTCGTCGAGGAAGTCGGCGACGCGGATGCCGATGCGCGCCATCTTGTCCTCGTAGGTCGGGCCAATGCCGCGGCCGGTGGTACCGATGCGGCCCTCGCCGCGCAGGCGCTCGCGTGCCTGATCGATGGCGCGGTGAAAGGGCATGATCAAATGGGCGCGGTCGCTGATCTTGAGCAGCTGATCATCGAGCAGGTAGCCGCGCTGGCGTAGGGTGTCGACTTCTTTGATGAGCGCCTCGGGATCGACAACGACGCCGTTGCCGATGACGCAGACGGTACCGGCGTGCAGGACGCCGGACGGAATCAAATGGAGAATCGTCTTCTCATTGCCCACGACCACAGTGTGGCCGGCGTTGTTGCCGCCTTGGTAGCGCACCACGACGTCGGCGTGCTCGGCCAGGATATCGACGACCTTCCCTTTTCCCTCGTCACCCCATTGGGCTCCGACAACGACGACAGCAGGCATGGTGTTCCCTCAGTCTACTAACGGGTTCGGTTTAGAGTGTGAGCAACTGTGCCGAGACGATTTGCGGCAGCGTGCGCAGCCGCTCGAGCACGGCCGGCGGCACCGGGCCATCGACGTGGATGAGCGATATAGCCATCCCGCCGACCCGTTCGCGGCCCAACTCCAGACCGGCGATGTTGATCTTGGCTTCGCCGAGGAGGCTGCCGACGGCGCCAACGACGCCCGGGACATCGCGGTTGTGCAACATAACGATGTGGCCCTCGGGCACGGCCTCGAGATAGAAATCGTTGATGCGCACCAAGCGCACCACTTTACGGCCAAACACCACCCCAGCGACGTGGGTTTCCCCCTGGTTGGTCGTGGCTCGCACGGTCACCAGGTTGAGATAGCCCTTGGCCTGGCTGGTGCGCGCCTCCACTACCTTGATCCCGCGATCGCGGGCGATGGCGGCAGCGTTGACGTAGTTGACCTCGCCGGCTTCGAGAACGCGATTGAGCAGCCCGCGCAGCACGGCCAGCGTGACCGCCTTGACGTCATGCTCGGCGATCTCGCCGGCGTACTCGATGAGCAGCTCACGGAGCGCACCGCTCAGGAGCTGGGCCTGCAAGCTGCCGAGTTTCTCGCCGAGGGACAAGTAAGGCGTGAGCACCTCGATCAACTCCGGGCTCATCGAGGGCACATTGACGGCGTTCTCGATCACGCCGTTGTTCAGGTAGGCCGCCACTTGGTGCGCGATCGCAATGGCGACGTTGACCTGGGCCTCGCTGGTCGCCGCACCCAAATGCGGCGTGCAGATGACCTGCGGCAGCTTGAGCAGCGGATGATCCGGCGGCGGCGGCTCCTGCGCGAAGACGTCGAGAGCGGCGCCGGCCACGTGTCCGCTTTCTATGGCTGCACCGAGGGCTGCTTCATCGACGATGCCACCGCGGGCGCAATTTATCAGCCGCACCCCCTTCTTCATCCTGGAGAAGGCGGCGGCACCGATGAGGTTACGGGTGTCCGGGTTAAGCGGGGTGTGCACGCTGATGAAGTCGGAGCGGACGTAGAGCTCGTCGAGCGTGACCAGCTCGACACCCAGCCGCGCCGCCGCCTCCGGCGCAATGAAAGGATCGTAGGCGACCACCTTCATGTGCAAGCCTTGCGCGCGGTCTGCTACCAGGCCGCCGATGTTGCCGATGCCGATGATGCCGAGGGTCTTGTTGCAGACCTCGGAGCCCATAAACTTGCCCTTCTCCCACTTGCCCGCCTTCATGGAGGCGGTGGCCTGTGGAATCGAACGGGCCAGTGAGAGCAGCATGCTCACGGCGTGCTCGGCGGTGGTGACGTTGTTCCCGCCGGGCGTGTTCATTACCACGATGCCCTTCTTGGTGGCGGCCTCGACATCGATGTTGTCCACGCCGATGCCGGCACGGCCGACGACGCGCAGGTTGGCGGCGGCGGCGATAACGGCGGCGGTGACCTTGGTTTCGCTGCGGACCACCAAACCGTGATAGCCGGGTATCTTCTCGATCAGCTCGGCTGGTGTGAGCCCGGCCAGGTGGTCCACCTCGACGCCGGGGGCGGCGCGCAAGATGTCCAAGCCCTCGGCAGCGAGCTTGTCGGAGACGAGCACGCGATGCATGGGAGATCCTCTCAGTTTAAGTCGGTTGCGGCATGGTTTTCAGCAAGACGGCCTGTGCCGCCGCAACGCCGCGGCCGAGTTCTAGCGGGTGGCCAAAACGGCGCAGCGCCATTTCCAGCGCGGCCACCCCGGTAATCGTGTCGAAGGCGTCCATGTAACCGATATGCCCCAGGCGAACGACCTTCCCTTTCCACTTCCCCTGTCCGCCGGCGATGCTCACGCCCATCTGGTCGCGCAGGTAGGCGAGCAGTTTGCCGCCATCTGTTCCCGCCGGCACGAACACGCCGGTGGCCGCGGGGCTGGGCGCCGTCGGGGCGACAAGTTCCAGGCCGAGCGCCGTCATGGCGGCGCGGGTGGCCTGCGCCATCCGCTGGTGGCGGGCAAAGACGTTGTCCAGGCCTTCTCCGCGGATCACCGCCAGTGATTCGCGCAAGCCGATGACCAGGCTGATAGCCGGTGTGTAGGCGGTGGTGTTCTTGGCCAAGTTGTCGCGCTCGCGGTGGAGATCGAAGTAGTAGCGCGGCAGGGTTGCCTGCTTGGTGCGGACCCACGCGCGCTCGCTGAGGGCGATGATGCCGAGGCCCGGCGGCAGCATGAGCGCCTTCTGGGAGCCAGTGATGAGGACATCGATGTTCCAAGCATCCATCGGGACATCGGCGACGCCGACAGCGGTGATCCCGTCGACCACCAGCAAGGTGTCGCGAGCGCGTGTCAGCGCGGCTATGTCCTGAATCGGATGCACCGCAGTCGTCGAGGTCTCGCTCGCTTGCACGAGCACGCCCTTGAGGCGCGGGCGTTGATCGAGGATGCGCTTGACCTCGGCGGGGCTGGCCGCCTGGCCCCAGGTGACCTGGAGGTCGATCGGCTCAAGACCGTAGCGAGCACTGATCTCCAGCCAGCGTTCGCCGAACTTCCCGCCGTTGATGACAAGGACTTCATCGCCGGGCGAGAAGCAGTTGGTGATCGCCGCCTCCATGGCGCCGGTGCCGGAGGCAGCCAGCGTGAGTACGTCTTGTCGGGTTTGGAAGAGCGCCCTCAGCCCTTGCTGCACTTCTGCGAACAGCGCGCTGAACTGCGGCGTGCGGTGGTGGATGATCGGTTGCGCCATCGCCAGCAGCACGCGGGGCGGGACGGGCGTCGGCCCCGGGGCGAGCAGATAGTCCTTGATCACCGCAGTACCTCGTGTGGCAAAAAAAAGCCTGAACCTCTACAGCCAGAGGCCCAGGCGGACGGCCAACTGACGGGACGCACTTCCTCGTGGTTATCTCCACGCTCGCCAGTCGTGCAACCCGATCACTACCGCTGAGCCGCTTAGCTCATTGCCCCCGGCCCTGTCAACGTCGCTCGGCGGCACGAGCGTGAACTACTGCCGCTGCTAGCGGCAACTGTTGTGCACCAGCGTCATGAATTCCTGCCGGGTCTCGTGATGGCTGCGGAAGGCGCCGAGCAGGGCGCTGGTCACCACCACCGAGTTCTGCTTCTCCACGCCCCGCATCCGCATGCAGAGATGCTCGGCCTGCAAAACCACCGCGACCCCCAACGGGTCGAGCGCGTCCATCAGCGTGTTAGCAATCTGCGTCGTCATCCGCTCTTGCACCTGCAGCCGGCGCGAGTACACGTCAACCAGTCGCGCCAGTTTGCTGATGCCGACGATATGATGCTTTGGAATGTAGGCCACGTGGGCCTTGCCAAAAAAGGGCAGGATGTGGTGCTCGCACAGTGAGAAGAAGTCGAGGTCGCGCAGCACGATCATTTCCTGGTAGTCCTCGACGAAGAGCGCGTCGTTGATGACCTCTTTGGGGTCTTCGCGGTAGCCCTTGGTCAAGAACTGCAGCGAGCGCGCCACCCGCTGGGGGGTTTTGGCTAAACCCTCGCGGTCGGGTTCTTCGCCAAGGTCGCGGAGCAATTGGCGCACCAGTGCCTCAATCGGCGGAGCGGATTCGCTGCGGCTCATATGCGCCGGGATGTTAGTGGAAATCCGGTTCGCTGCAAGTAGCCCGGGGGGGGACGCCTTAGCGACGTTTGGCGACGGCTTTGACCTTCTGGTACTTGCGGTAATCGTAGCCGGTAGCCATCGCCATCAGCAGGGCTTCCATGCCGCCCTCGCGCTCACGCCGAAGAATGCGTAAGCGGTCGTAGAAGTCTTGGAATTCCTTGTTGATACGCTGGCGCTCATCGTCATCGGGGTTGAGGAAGAAGTCGCGCAGTCGGGTAATCGTGTGGCGAAACGCCGCAAAGCGCAATTCGTTCGGGAAGGCGTCCCACTCAGCCAGCGACAGGGTGCGTAGGGCTTCGTAGCCAGCGATGAGGGCCTCGAATTTCTTCAGCGAGTACCCCTGGCTGGTCTCGAAGCACAGGGTGTTGATGGCCGCCGCCAGATCATAGATGAACTTACCGCGGCAAGCGGTCTCGAAATCCAGGATGGCGGCGACCTTGTCGCCCTTGAAGAGCAGGCTGCTGGCAGTCAACCCACCATGGATAATGCCCTTGGGCAACTTCCCTTCGAGGTAGTGGTGCAGGTACTCCACCTCGTCATCGAGCGTGCGTGTGATCTTCTTGAAGTAGTGCGGCAAGCGGCCGCGGACATCAAAGTAGATCTCGGAAACACGGTCGAAGCCGAAGCGATTCTCGATCCCTTTCTTGTAACCCTTGCCGATGAGGTGGAGATCGGCAAGTACCCGGCCAACGTTTTCGAGCTGGCCCAAGGAAATGTACTCGGGATCGGCAACGCGCCCCTCAATGTGCCGGTAGACGGAGAGCGGCTTGCCACCCCTGTCACGATAGTGCCGGTTATTGCGGTCAGCGAGCGGCACCGGACATGGAAGGCCGTGCTTCCGCAAGAACGCAAAAAGGTCCTGTTCCCGCTTGACCTCGATCTCGCTCTTTACCTCGTCGATCTTGAGAACGAACTTGCCCTTGGCGGTTTCTAGCAGGTAGTGCGTGTCGACGGAGCCCAGCCGCGCCGGGCGTGCCGCTAGGGCCTTCGGCAAGCCGTAGTCGGCAACAATGTCGCTAATCTCTCGCTTACTTAGCAGCGTGAAGCCCGTCATCCTGCGCCCGCACCCTTGCCCGTTGGTGACCCGGCCGACAGAATTTTATAACAGAATCACGAAGCCTATATCCCCTTTTCAAAAAAATTGTCAAGAAAGAATTAAAGGATTCTCATACCACCCAGACCCAGCCGCTGCCATCGGGACCGCTCAGGTGGCCGGCGGCTTCGCCTCCCGGGATCGCAGCAGCGGTGCTATGAGAGCCTCAAGCTCGCGCGCCACACGGTCGGCAGCGTCCTGGTCACGCACCTCTACTAATGTGCGTCGCCTCAGTATGTCCTCGACTTTCTGAGCCATTTCCGCCTCCACCGCGTAAACGGCTTCCCCTTTAGTGTATGGCATTCCTGCAACAATAGGGCTGGCGAGATCGGCGTTGTGTTGCATGAGAGCCATAACCTCGGGGGCACGCGCGCCGTATCGCTGGCTCAGGTAGTCGTCCCGCGCCGCCTCTTGTTGCGCCGACCGGGCTCGGTTGCCATTGGCGGTTCTGACTCCACCCGGCAGAGGGAGATTCTTGCTGCGCCGACGCGCCTTTGCCGTTGCCGCTGTTTTGCGTGGAAGAAAGCGCAACACCTTATCGGTTACCGACTGGGCGACCAGTCGGAAGGTGGTGAGCTTACCGCCCGCGACCGAGATCAAACCAGATGGGCTCTCAATGATGCGTTCCTCGCGCGAAACGGCCGACGGATCGATGGCGCCGTCGTTCGCTGCCAGCGGCCGCAAACCGGCGAAGCAGCCAACCACATCGCCAGGGACCAAGCGAGCATCTGGGAAGAAGGCGTTGACGGCTTCGAGCAAGTAGGCCACGTCGCCGGGCTCGACCCCGACCGCATCCGGGCTACCGGAGAAGTCCGTGTCGGTTGTGCCGACCAGCGTCCGATCCTCCCAGGGGATGACAAACAGAATGCGGTGGTCGCGCGGAGAGCGAAGAACCACGGCGAAGCGGTTGCCCACCCGTGCGCGGGGCACAACGAGGTGGACTCCCTTGGTCAGCCGCAAGCACGGGCGAGTCGCGGGATCATCCAAGCGGCGGACTTCGTCCACCCACGGGCCCGTGGCATTCACCACCACCTTGGCGCGGACTTCTAAGGCCTGCGCGCTCTGTTCGTCGTGTAGCCGCGCACCCACGATGTGCCCGGCATCCTTTAGGAACTCCAGCAGGTTCACGTAATTGACCACCACTGCGCCTTCGCCGCTGGCGCCCATGATGGTCTCTAGCGTGAGCCGGGCATCGTCGGTCGCGCAATCGTAGTAGATCTCGGCCCCTTTCAGCCCGTCCTGTTTCAGTCCCGGCTCGAGACTCGCCACTTTTCTAGGCGATAGCCGGCGATGCATCTTGATGTTGCGCATCGAGGCGAGAATATCGTACGCCCACATCCCGAGCCCAAGCCGGAACAAGCCGACCGGATCACCGCTGTAGACCGGGAACAGGAACGGCAGGGGTTTCACCAGGTGCGGAGCGAGCCGGCGACGCAGCCGGTCGCGCTCCTTGCATGCCTCGCGCACAAGGCGGAAATCCCCCATCTCCAGGTAACGCAGGCCGCCATGGATGAGCTTTGATGAGCGGCTGCTGGTACCGCTGGCGAAATCGCCCTTCTCGACTAAAGCCACCCGCAGCCCGCGCAAGGCGGCGTCGCGGGCTATGCCGGCACCGTTTATTCCCCCGCCGATCACCAGCAGGTCGAACGACTCGCTCGCCAGGCGCGCCAGGTTGGCGCGCCGCAAGGCGGGGGACAGTGCAATTGGACCGCGAGGCGGCGGGGCCGGATGTGCCAAGGGCGATTCTCCTATGCAAAGCGCTGCTCGGTCCACGGGTCGCCGTAGGCATGATACCCGCGGGTCTCCCAGAAACCCCGCCGCTCGTGCGATAAGAACTCGATCGCACGGACCCACTTGGCGCTCTTCCAGGCGTACAGCTTCGGCACCACCAACCGTAGCGGCCACCCATGGTCGGGTTCCAGGTCGTGGCCATCGTGCTGATCCGCGAAGATAACGTCATCGTCGAGAAACGCCGACAGGGGCAGATTGGTGGAGTACCCGCCGTCGCAGTGGACGAGGACGAACTGAGCCTCGGCCTTGATCGCCACCAGGGCCGCAACGTCCCGGGCGAGCACCCCCGTCCACCGGTTATCCAATCGCGACCAGGCGGTGACGCAGTGGAAGTCCGCCGAGATAGTGGCGCGCGGAAGTGACCGGACCTCTTCGTAGACCAGGCGCCGTGGCGTCTCGACGGCCCCGAAGATCCGAAAGTCCCAAGTGGCGGGGTCGAAGCCCGGGGTAGCCCCGTGACTCATAACCGGCCAATGTTGGGTCTGGGTTTGTCCGGGTGGTATCCGCTGCCGATCAGGCATCACTCGCTCGCGGCACAACCCAATTGTAGCGAAATTCACTGGTCAGTCACGCATCTTCGACACATCTTCGGCGGCAATCGGCTTTGCCGTCTCAGTCACCTCGCACGCGAGCCGGTGGATCACGGAAGCGCCGGGTTCATGGGCTCATTGAATACCGATAATCTTGTGCGTTTGCGGTAGCACCCGCACCGGGCCGTGGATTCGCCGTGCCACCAAGAACAAGCGGCGCAACGCAACCGGGTCGATGGTGGCTTGCCCCGCCGTATCCATGATCGGTTGCAGGTACAGCGGCACCGGGCCGTGAGCAGCGAGCAACTCGGCGGCCTGACAGATGTCGGCGTCGCTGGTGTGGCGATCCACTAACACTTTTACGTACACCTCCTTGTACCCCGCCCGGCGCAGGAACTCGTCGTGTTCGTCCCAAAACGGCCGCTCGCCGGTGTTGCTGGCCGGCTTGATATCCATGCTGACGATGTCGACCCACGGCAACACCGCCGTAAGCTGCTCGGGCAACACCCCGTTGGTTTCTAGGAGGACGGGAATTAAGAAGCGTGCGGCGGCAAGGAAGTCGGCCAGGAAATCCGCCTGCACCAGCGGCTCGCCGCCGGTAAGCGCCACCGCATCAAGCGGACCCTCTTCCTTCATCAAGGCTGCGGTACACCGAACCAGTTCCGTGCTGCCTATCGGGTTCGTCAGCAAGCTAGGCGGCGAGCCCTCGCGCTGCACGGTCAAGAACGGTCCGCGCACCAAGCTCCCGGGGGTATCACAATAGCGGCAGCGCAGATTACAGCCCGCCATCCGCACGAACAGATGGCGCTCGCCAACGCGCGCCCCTTCGCCCTGAAAGGAAACAAAGATCTCGGAGAGGTAACCCTGATCCACTACTGCGGCTCTTCCGTGGCCGCACCTAGCTTTCTAACACTGCCGTCCGGCGTCGGCTAGCCTGACCCGCCCGCTGCCAGTTCATCGTATACCTCGGCGATCGCTTCACCCAATACGGCGGCGACGGTTGCGATCTGCGCCCGAGTGATGATGAGCGGTGGGCAAACAACGATGGTGTCGGCGCTGGCGCGCACAATGACGCCGCGGCGCAAAGCAGCGGCGCGGATGCGCCCCGGTACCCGCTGTGCTTCTGCGAACGGCTCCTTACGGTCGCGATCGCGTACCAACTCGATGGCCGCCATCAAGCCGGCGCAACGGACCTCGCCCACAATCGGCAGCGCCTCTAGCGCCCGTAACTGCTGGGCGAAATAGGGGGCCTGGCGCCGAACTGCGGGCAGGAGCTTTTCGCGTTCGATGATGTCGAGGTTGGCCAGCGCCGCCGCACATACCACCGGATGGCCGGAGTAGGTAAAGCCATGATGGAGCGAAAAGCTTGGCCCGGCTTGCAGCAACGTCTGGTACAGTTGCTCGCTCACAATCACGCCCCCGAGCGGCAAGTAACCGCTGGTGACGGCCTTGGCGAACACCAGCAGGTCGGGCGCGGCCTGCCAGCGCTGGCTGCCAAACCAAGTCCCCAGCCGCCCGAAGCCGGTTATGACCTCGTCGGCCACCAGCAGGATCTGGTGCCGATCGCATATGCCGCGGATGCGCTCGAAGTAACCCGGTGGCGGGGCGACGACGCCGCCCACGCCTTGCACCGGCTCGGCGATAAACGCCCCTACGCGCTCGGCGCCCTCACGGACGGCGATGCGCTCCAATTCGTCGGCGCACGCCAGGGCGCAGCGCGGATAAGTGAGCCCGAGCTCGCACCGGTAGCAATATGGCCGCGCCATCCGCAGCACGCCCGGCATCAGCGGCTCGTAATACTGGTGGAAGGCGGCCAGCCCGGTCAGGCTGGCTGCCCCAGTGGACGAGCCATGATAGGCGCGCTCGAGTGCGACCATTTGGATCTTGTCGGGTCGGCCGCGCAGCCGCCAAAATAGACGCACCAGCCGGATCACGGTTTCGTTCGACTCCGAGCCCCCCGAGGTGAACACCACTCGCGTCAGCCCCTTGGGCGCCAGCCGCGCCAAGCGCGCCGCCAGCCGAATGGCGGGCTCGGAGGCGAAGCCGAGCAGGGTTGGGACGTACTCGATCGCACGCATCTGCTTGGCGACGGCGCGGGCAATCTCGGCGCGACCGTGGCCCACCGCCACGTTCCACAACGACGCCAGCGCGTCGATATAGCGCCGGCCGGCGCTGTCCCACACATAGACGCCGCGCCCCTTGACCAGGCGGATCGTCCCTTCCCGCTCGATGACCGCGGGCGAGCCGAAGCCGTGGATGAGATGGGCGCGGTCGGCGCGCGCCAACTGCGTGTGGTCGTTTCTCCGCCGGCTCATCGCTTCGTGGCCGGAGCCGCTTTCGGCTTGGGGCTGGGCTTGAGTAGGGGCAGGAGTTCGACCTGCGCCTGTTGCTTCAGCTTTGCCACCAACTGATCTTGGCGCCGGCGCTTTTCTTCGTCGCGCAGCAATGCGCTGACGTCAGCTTGCACCTCCGCCAACGGGGCATAGCCCGCGGGGCGCTGGTCGGTGACCTTGATCAGATGAAAACCGTACGGGGTTTGCACCACGGAGCTGACCGTTCCGGGCTTCAGGGCGAAGGCCGCCTGCTCGAAGGCGGGCTCCATCGTGCCGCGCGAGAAGAAGCCCAGATCGCCACCGGTGGCAGCGGTGGCGGGGTCTTGCGAGTGTTGGCGTGCCAGCGCGGCGAAGTCGGCGCCGCCCTGAATCTCGGCTAACAGCGCCTGCACGCGCTGCTGGGCGCTGGCGCGCTCGGCAGCCGCAGCCTCTTGGCCGCCACGAACCAGGATGTGGCTGGCGCGAATCTCGGCCGGCCGTTTGAACTGCTCGCGGTTCTCTTCATAGAACCGGCGCACCTGCGCGCTGCTAACCTCGATGCCCTGCCAGGCCGTTTGCTCCAATAGCCGATTGACGGCCAGGGTCTTGCGGGTGTCGCGGCGGACGTCCTCGACGCTCAGTCGGCGTTGCGCCAGCGCGGCCGCGTAGTCCTCGCCGCTGGCGAAGCGGCCCTTGGTATGTTCCACTTCCGCGTCGATATCCGCCTCGCTAACGCCGATGCTGCGGCGCTGGCTTTCTTGATACAGCAGCTCGAAGGCGATCAGCGAATCGAGCGCGTCCCGGCTGAGCTGCTCGATCTGCTTGGCGTCGGGCGCGGCGTCGCGGGCCGCCGCCAGGCCCTGCACCACGGCGCGCACCGCGGTGCGCGAGATGACGGTGCCGTTGACCCGAGCGGCGACCTCGTCGGCGGCCGGGCCAGCCGGCCAGCCGACGCCCGGCCAGCCCAGCAGCGCGAGGCCGAACCAACTCACAAACCGCACACCACAGCGCAGATTGCCCATGCGGCAGACGTAGCCCAGCGCCCCGCCGGGATCAAGAAACAATCTTTTCCCGTGACAGCGCCCAGCCGCCGTTGTATATGCACGCCGGTGGTCCGGCGGTGGCTGTCGCTGGACAGGCGAGGACTATGGGCACGGTAACCAATTTACGACCGCGGCGGATATTACGAGCCGTCGCCAAAGAGTCACCCGCAGCCGCGGGGCGGTTCGTTGTCTGCTCGCATTGCGGTGAACGGCACCCCGTGATCCGTCTAGCCGACGGCACGCTGCGCTGTGTCACCGCGTTCACTGATGAGCGGCGCTGGTTCTGTCGCAACCGCGGCTGCCGCGCGGCGTGGCTGGCGCGGCAGGAGCAACGCGGCGATTGAGAGCGTGGGCGGGCGCAGCCGCCCGCAACGGCCGCACGTCGTGACGATGCTGGCTCCCGGCTGCGCCTCACCCCGATTGCGCAACGTTGTTCGACTCGCTGTCATCGCCACCGTGCTGGCAGCGGCAACGGTGCGTCTCTACCTGGCCTGGAGCAGTGCCGCCACCTTGGTGCAGAAGACACTGCCGGACGACGCCTTCTACTACTTCCAGATCGCGCGCCATTACACCCGCGGCCACGGCGTCAGCTTCGACGGGTTAACCGCAACCAACGGCTTTCACCCGCTCTGGCTGCTGCTCATCGTCCCCTTCTTCGCGCTCGCCGGTAACGACGCGGAGCTCCCCATTCAGTGCGCTGTTACCCTCGGTGCGCTACTGGGTGTGAGCACGCTGGCCTGCATCTATGGCAGCGCGCGCCAGATCACGGCTAGTGCACTGGCCGGCGCGCTGGCGGTCATCTTCTACGCGGTCAACGCCTCGGTAACGATGGAATCGCTCAACGGGCTGGAAACCGCGCTCGCCAACCTGCTCTTCGCCGCCTCGGCTTGGTACTTCCTCGCCGTTCGCACCGTTCTCGACACGCGCCGCGCGGCGACCGCCGGGCTACTCGCGGGCCTGAGCGTGTTGGCGCGGACCGACAGCGCGTTCCTGCTTGGGATGATGATGGTAGCCGCGGCTGCGGGCGGCCGCGCTGGCGCGCGCTGGCGCCCCGCGGCCGCTATGCTAGTGACCGCAACACTCGTGGTACTACCGTGGGAGATCTGGAGCGTCGCCGTCGCCGCCACGCCGCTGCAGAGCAGCGGCGTGGCGGTGCCCTTCGTCCTGCGCGGCAACATCGTGCCCGAGCAGGGGACGGCGTCGCTGGCGCAGTGGACCGCCGGGCAAACACTGGATGCGCTCCGGCTCGCACTGCGGCACACGGGAACGATATGGCCGGCACTGCTGTTCGTGATTGTGCTGGGAGGTGTGGCGCTTGCCGATCTGCGCGGCGAGCGCCGCCTGCGACGAGAACTCCGCCAACTGCATTTCGTTCTGGCGGCAGTGCTGGCGCTGGTGCTATTTCACGGGGCCTACCGGCTCTACCCTCGCAGCTGGTATTTTGTGCCGGTCGGATTGCTATCGGCAGTCTATCTCGCAGTGGTGTTGAACTATCTGCTCACCATCCTGCGCGCTCCCGTTGGGGCCGTGCTGGCGGTGATGACGGTGGCGGCACTGGCTGCCGCCAACGCCGTCGAGTTGCGGGGTCTGTGGCAAAAGGGGCTGTATCCCTGGCAGGGCGAGATGCTGGCGGCGGCCCGCTGGGTGGGGGCCAACACTCAACCGCGGCAACGTGTGGGCGCCTTCAACGCCGGCATCATAGCGTACTGGAACCCCGACCGAACGGTTATCAACCTCGACGGTGTGGTCAACACCCCGGCACTGGCAGCGATTCGCCAGCGCCGCCTGTGGCGCTATATCGAGCAGGCCGCGATTGCCTACGTGGTCGACTACGAGGTCTACTTCTCTGCCGCGCCGGCGGACTTCTCCGGCAGCTATCGCCCGTACCTGGGCGTTGTCCCGGCCGACCGGCTATACCTCAGCAGCCGCATTGCGGGTACGTTGCACGGCTCCGATATAGTGATTGCACGGGTGGTCACACCGGACAGCGAGCAGTAGCGTCGTGTTCGTTGCGGTCCGAGCCGGAGGGGGGCCGCGCTCAGACGGCGCTCGTGTCCGCTTACTTGGGCGCGCCGCTCCAGCGTGCCGGACGTGCAGGCGGCCGGCGCGGCACCCAGAGCGCAAAGCGTGATCCCTGCCCGATCTGGCTTTCCACCGCAATTGTGCCGCCGAGCGCGTTGGCCAGTTGGCGGGCGATATACAGGCCCAATCCCACGCCACCATAGGGGCGGGTCGAGGAGCTATCGACTTGCCGAAAGGGCTCGAAGATGATGCCCAGCGCTTCGGGGGCGATGCCGATGCCGGTATCGGTCACGGTGATCTCCACACCGCCGTCGCAACTGTGACCGTCCACCGTCACGCTGCCCGCCGGGGTGAATTTCACCGCGTTGGTGACGAGGTTTTTGAGCGCCACTTTCAGTTTCAGGGGGTCGGTGCGCAGCTGGGGCAAATCCGGCGCCACCCGCCATACCAGCTCTAGATTGTTTCTGACCTCCGCGGCCCGCGTCTCCGCCTCGATCTCCTGCAACAGATCGGGCAGCAAGACATCGGCCAAATCGAGCTGGATGCGGCCAGCTTCCAAGCGGCTGAGGTCAAGTGTGGCGCTGATCAGTTCGAGCAGCGCCTGGGCACTCCTACCCACCCGCCGCAGCGTCTCCTGCTGTTGTGCATTGAGGGCGCCGAAGTCGCCATCGAGCATCAAGGTGTTGTAGCCGATGATGATGTTGAGAGGGGTGCGCAACTCGTGCGACATGGTGGCAACGAAGTCCGACTTCAAGCGGTTGGCGCGGGCGAGTTCTTCGACCAAGCGGGCATTGGTCAGAGCCAGCGAGGCGATGTGCGCGATCCCGCGCGCCAGGCGTTCCTGGTGGGGCGAGAAGGGATCTCCACAGTGGCGATGGGCCGCGGTCTGGAAACCGATCACGGTGTTGCCCCGTCGCAAGGCCATGTAAAGCACCGCCTTCACGGCGAGCTGGCGCTTGAGGGCGGGAATCTCGAGTTCCGGAATCTGCCCGCCGCCAGCCTGCGCCACCCCGTGTTGGCGAAGTTGCGCCAGCAGGCTGGCCAGCATCGCTCGCGGCAACTTGAGCACTCGGATCGCCTCGCGATCCTCACGCGAGTCGCCGCAACTGGCCACCGGGGCGAAAAAGTCTTCCTCCGGCTGCCACATCCAGGTGCGGCTGGAGTCGCATTGCAGCACCTCGGTGGTCAGACGGCACAGCCGTTCGAGCAGCGCTGGTGTCTCCAGCGAGGAAATCAGTTCCTGGCCCACCCGGGCCAGGGCCGTGGCGATCTGCGCCTCTTGCTCGCGCTCGATCTCGGCCAACCGGCGTTCGGTGATATCACGCGTGTTGACGATCACGCCCGCCACCGCCGGGTCGGCAAGCAAGTTCTTGGCGACGCCTTCGAGTACACGGTACGAGCCGTCATGGTGTCGGATACGGAACTCAGTCGACGATGCGCTCTCGGGCTGGTGAACTTCGCGCTCGAAGGCCGCCTGCGCCGCCGCGACGTCTTCGGGATGCAGCAACTCGAAGGCGCTGCGGCCCACCAGTTCTGCGGCCGCGTACCCCAACACGCGCTCATGTGACGGGCTAACGTAACGCGAGACACCGTTGGCATCGAAAACGGCCACCATGTCCGAAGCATTCTCGATCAGAGATCGGAACAAGCGCTCGCGGCGTTGCAGCGCATCCTCGGCGTGTTTGCGCTCGCGCCGGACTTCGGCCTCGCGCAGCTCCCGCTCGACCGCCGGCACCAGGCGGGCGAGCTGCCCCTTCATCAGGTAGTCATGCGCCCCCGCCTTCATTGCCGCCACCGCCACGTCTTCGCCGATTCTTCCCGACACCACGATGAAGGGTAGATCGAGCCCGCTGCCCTGCAGTAGCTCCAGAGCCGCCAGCGCGCTGAAGCGCGGCATGGCGTAGTCCGAGATCACAAGGTCCCACGTCTGACGAGCGAGCGCGGCAGCCATGGCCGCCGCGGTCTCCACGCGCTCGACCGTGGGGGCGTAACCGCCGCTGTGCAGCTCGCGGGCGAGTAGCTCCGCATCATCGGGCGAATCCTCGATGACCAGCACCCGTAATGGCCGCCGGGGTGTGTCACCGGATGAGTTCATGGCAGTTGGCTTCACCGTGGTTTCATCTATAGCATCGCCTGGGGCAGACGAGAACGCTCAGGATTGGGGGCCACCACCCTTGACCCCAAGGCGCCGTCAGCCTACGGGGACACCGGGGAGACAGACGTTGACGGCATCAGCGAGCCTGCATCCGCGCCCCGAGTATCCGCGGCCACACCGCGTGCGCCCGCGATGGCAAAACCTCAATGGGGTGTGGGAGTTTGCCTTTGACGATGACGATCGCGGGCTTGCCCAGGGTTGGGAAACCGGACAGACCCTATCGCGGCGGATCACGGTGCCGTTCACATTCGAGGCGCCCCTATCGGGGATCGGCGAGCCGACAGCGCATCCGGTCGTGTGGTACCGGCGGCGGCTGGAGGTGCCGCCGGAGTTCTTGGGCCAGCGGCTGCTGCTGCACATCGGCGCCTGTGACTACAGCACGCGGATCTGGGTCAACGGCCGCGCCGCGGGTACGCATTGCGGGGGATACTCGCCCATCAGCTGCGAGGTCCAGGAGCTGGTGCGACCTGGCAGCAACGAACTCGTCGTGCGGGTCGAGGACCGGCCGGTGTGGAGCCAGCCGCGCGGCAAACAGATCGTCGGGGATGCCCCGGTATTCATCGACTATGACCGCGTCACCGGCATCTGGCAGACGGTTTGGATCGAACCCGTGCCCGACGTTTATATCGAGGACTGCTGGAGTCGTTTCTCCCTCGCAGGCAGTCGCCTAGTTGTGCAGGTGTACACCAACCGCGAGTTCGCCGGCGAGGCGGAAGCCGTCGTATCCTTTGCGGGCACCGAGATGGCTTCGGGCCGCGCTTATCTCCAGGAGCGGCGGGAAGGGGCGATCGAACTGACGATTGCGAACCCGCGGCTGTGGTCGCCGGCTGATCCGGCGCTGTACGATATCAAGATCTCGTTGCACGATGGCGGGGCCGTCGTCGACGCGGTGCAGACATATGCCGGCCTGCGAGAGTTCTCGAGTCAAGGGCGAACGGTCCTGCTCAACGGCGAGCCGTTCTACTTCCGCGGCGTGCTGGACCAGGGCTACTTCCCTGGCGGCTGGTACACGGCCGCCAGCGACGGCGACCTCAAGCGTGACATCGAGCTGATGCAGGCAATGGGCTTCAACGGTGCCCGCAAGCACCAGAAGGCCGAAGACCCACGCTGGCTCTACTGGGCCGACCGCCTCGGCTTCGTGGTCTGGGCCGAGATCGGCAACGGCCGCGACTTCTGTTCGCAGCATGTTCAGGACCTTACGCGCGAGTGGACAGAGTTGGTTCGGCGCGATCGCCTGCATCCGGCGATAATGGCGTGGGTGCCGCTGAACGAGTCGTGGGGCGTCGATGCAGTCGATCGCAACCCGGCCCAGCAGCATTGGGTGCGCACGCTGTACCATCTGACGAAGAGCCTCGACCCGACGCGCTTGGTGGTGGCCAACGACGGCTGGCAGTTTCTGACCGGCGACCTCTGGGGTCTGCACAGCTACGTCTCGGACGGGCCGGCACTCGCGCGGCACTTACGCGCAGTGCTCGCCAACCCGACCACGGAGCTGATCCCCGGCCGCCAAGCCGCGTTGCCCGGCACGTTGGTGTCCGACATCCCGGTCATGCTGACCGAGTTGGGCGGCGTCACCTTCCGCGACCCGGCACGGCCGGTGCAAATCGCCGGCGCCTGGGGTTACGACGTGGTCACCGACGCAGCGGAATTCGCCGGGCGTCTACGTGCCTTGGTGGAGGCCGTGCGCGCCCAGCCCGAGTTCAGCGGACTGGTCTGGACCCAACTCACCGACGTTCAACAAGAGGCCAACGGTCTATTGTACTTCGACCGCACTCCGAAGCTGCCGCTGGCGATGCTGCGAGAGATCTTCGAGTAGACCGGCGTGGCCCGCTCGCGCCATTTTTTCAGCGCGCACGACGGGGGGAATTACTCCCCTCCTTCGGCCCGAGGGACCGGTGATCTGGCGGCGCTGAACTGGTTGTACTTATGTGCCGCACCTGCTAATGACGTGCCGCAAACTGATTGTTCGGCGAGAGATTCCGGCTTTTTGATGTTGGCGTCCGGTACGCCCCGCACGCACATTCAGACAGACAGAGAAAGTGACGGCAACAGGTGCCGCCGCTGGGAGCAGCAGAACCGCAACTCGGTCGCGTTAGCGACCCCAAACAAGGAGTTCGTGCGATGGGACGGAAACTGTACGTCGGCAATCTGGCATTCGACGTCACGGACAGGGAGCTGGAAGAGCTATTCGCTCAGGCAGGCACGTGTGAATCGGTATCGGTGATAACCGATCGCACTACCGGTCAATCTCGGGGCTTCGGCTTTGTCGAGATGGGTTCGAACGCGGAAGCGCAGCGCGCCATCCAGCAGTTTGATGGCCAGGAGTTCAAGGGACGCACACTGCGTGTGAACGAAGCGCGCGAGCGCGAGGGCGGTGGTGGCGGCGGCGGTGGTCGTCCGGGCGGTGGTCGTCCGGGTGGCGGTCGTCCGGGCGGTAGTGGTGGCCGTGGTGGTCGCGGTGGTGGCGGTGGTGGTGGCGGTTGGGAGCGGCGCTACTAGCAGCGCGCTCAGTTTTGCCGTTGACACGTAAGCGGCCGGGTCAGGCCGCCATGGGCGCGGCCTGACCCGGCCCCTGGGCTCGATGGCGGCGGCGAATGTTCGGGTTCTCGACACCGGCCGCTTGGCCGGTATCCCGATTATCAACCCGCGCTGTTTCGTCGGGTAAACGGGGCTTCCCATCCCGGGCGACCAGTGCAGGTACTTGCCGGTCATGCCCGCACCCTCGTCAACCCGCTCGCATCGCCGCCGCGTCACTGATCCCTTCGGCTACGACCCGGACTTCCATGAGCGGGCGCGGCCATGGTTCGAGTTCTTCTATCGCCGCTACTGGCGAGTGCACAGCGAAGGCCTCGAGCAGGTGCCGCTCAGCGGAGCAGCGTTGATTATCGGCAATCACTCTGGCGGCCTACCGCTCGATGCTGCGATGATTGCCACGGCAGTAGATCTCGAGCACCCCACCCACCGCCTGGTGCGCTTTCTTTACGACCGTTTTGTTACCGACATGCCGCTGCTTGGAGATGCCTACGATCGCCTTGGGGCCGCGCCGGCCTCGTACCGCAACGCCTACCGCTTGTTGCAAGCCGGTGCGCTCGTCGGCATCTTCCCAGAAGGCGTTGCGGGCGTGGCCAAAGGTATTGGGCAGCGCTACCGCGTGCAGCGCTTTCACACCGGCTTCATCCGCCTGAGCGTCAGCTTGCAGGTGCCGATCATCCCGGTGGCGGTGGTCGGGGCGGAAGAGACCTATCCGGTGATCGGAAAGTGGACGCGGCTGGGCCCGCTCAAGGAAATCCTCAACGTTCCGTACATTCCGATCACGCCGCTGTTCCCCTTGTTCGGGGTGCTCGGCGCGGTACCGCTACCGACGAAGTGGCACATCCGTTTCGGGCCGCCGATCCAGCCCGATCCCGCACTGCGGGCGGCGCGCCGCCAGACCGCCGCGCGTTTGGCCGAGCGCGTCCGCCGCCGCATCCAGGCCATGCTCCACGAGATGCTGGCAGCGCGCGAATCGCTCTTCTGAGCCACAGAACAGCACGGAGTGCGCGACAAATTTGTGGGTAACGTGGTTCGGTGTTATGGCCGTCGTTCCCGCGAAAGCGGGAATCCAGTTTGGCGTTTGGCGCTATGGACAAGCAGTTCTGCGTTTACATCCTGGCCAGCAAACGGAACGGCACGCTGTACATTGGGGTGACCTCACAGCTGGCAACGCGGGTGTGGCAGCATAAGAGCAA
>JACQVA010000215.1 GCA_016210005.1 Deltaproteobacteria bacterium
AGTAGAACAAGGAGATCGAAGCAAATCCATCAAGAGGATGGATCACCAATCTCCCTCTCACACTCTGGCGAACGAATCCGGCGCTCCCTTGCGCTCTTCGCCAAATTCAGGCGGCTTCTCGTCGCCGTTCACAGTACGTGCTGTACACCGATGAAGCCATACGGAAGGACAACATCCCGCCATCTCTAACCGAATACACGCTCACGGTTTCGGAGCAACTCAGCGAAGGGCCGCACACGTGGACCGTGCAGGGATGCAACGCGGGCGGGACGTGCGTGCAGTCGCCAAACACGTTCACAGTCAACATCGATGGGACCGCGCCCGCGCCATTCGACTTGACCGAGCCCGCGGACAACACGTGGAAGTCGCTCAACATCGGCTTCACGTTCCAGTGGGCACCTACGAGCGACGGGTCCAGCCCAACTCCCTCGGGCCTGGCCGCATACGAGGTGCTCATCGATGGCCAGTTGCGGGCGACCCTGCCCACGACGTCAACGAGCATCGCCGCGAACGACAACCGCCTGCGACCGTACCTCGGCGACGGAAATCGCACGTGGGCGGTCCGAGCAGTCGACGGGGTCGGCAACAGCACCACAGCCGCCGGCCGCACCGTGCGCATGGACTCGACGTATCCGGTGTTCCCATCGTTCATTCCTGACCCGCCGAACAATTCGTGGACTACGGACTCGACTCCAACCGTGTGCTGGTCCCCGCCGACAGATACCGGCGGGAGTGGGGTAGGCAGCCAGCGGGTGGTGCTGGACACGTCCCAGGAATTCGACCCCGGCGCCTCGGAAACATGCTATGAATTCCCGAACGCACTCGCGAATGGCTGGCACTCGTGGTTCATTCGAGCCACAGATGCTGCAGTAAACCCCAGCTCCACGAGCACATTCTACTTCGGCGTCGACACGACGGGGCCAACCGGCCTACGGCTGAGCGGCACACCGCCGGGCACACCCGACGGCGCGAGGGTCTTCAGCAGGACCCCCACCTTGTGCTGGACGCGGCCGGCGGACGCGGGCTCCGGCCTCGATCACTACGAGCTGTACATCGACGACGAGCGCAAGCGCGACAACATTTCGCTCGGGGCGGGCAACTGCACGACCCCTCCGCAGGGACTCTCGGATGGACCACACCAGTGGTACGTCGAGGCCTTCGACAAGCTCGGCAACAAGTCGCGGTCGCTGGAGACGTTCACCGTCACTGTCGAGATCGATGCGCCGCTCCCGTTCGAGCTGATCGCACCGGAGGACGGGGCGGCAGTCGCGGAAGCCAGGCCCACATTTCGCTGGCAGGACTCGGGCGATCCGGGCTCCGGGTTGGCGCGCTACGAGGTGTCCGTCGACAACGGCGCGGGAGGCATCTGCGCGAGCCCATGTACGCCTCCGAACCCAGGGCTCTGCTGCGTTGTCCCGCCAACGCAAACCACCTTCATTCCGTCGGTCGACTTCTCCGTCGGACCACACAGCTGGTTCGTGACCGCGTTCGACAACACCGGCAAGAGCACGCAAGCCGGGCCGTGGGCCTTCAATACCGTGCCCACCCCAACCCCGACGCCGACGGGGACGCCAACAACGACGCCCACGCCAACGGCCACCCGCACAATGACACCCACCAGAACACCAACAGCAACGCCCACCAGTACGCCGACCGTGACACCGACCCGCACGCCCACGAGTACCCCTACGGCCACGGCGACCAATACGCCGACAGTCACGCCCACGAGCACACCAACGGCTACTCCGACTCAGACCCCAACGAGCACACCGACTCGGACGCCGACCAAAACCCCCACGGCGACACCGACGAGCACGCCTACGCAGACACGGACGGCCACACCAACCATGACGCCGACGCACACCTTCACTGCGACGCCGACCGACACTCCGACCGTGACGCCAACGCCGACGCCCACGGCCTCACCGACACCGCAACCCACCGACACCCCGAGCCCGACGCCAACGCCGACGGAAACCGCGCCCCCCGCAAATATATGCATCGGCGACTGTGACGACGACCTCCAGGTCACGGTCGACGAGCTGGTGAAGGGCGTCAACATCGCCCTCGGCAATGCAACACTCGCTGACTGCCCGTCTTTCGATTCCAGCGCCGACGGCGAGGTCACCGTCGACGAGCTGGTGCAAGCCGTGAACGCCGCGCTGAATGGGTGTGAGTGAAATCCGTGAGGGGCGAGGCGGAAGGGGCAAAGGAGAGCGGTCAGCCGCTCAGCCGGCGGCTGACAACGAACGATGATGGGCTTCAGCGTCGCGAAGGGCACAACCATGCGTCGACACTAAACCCGCCAGAGCCTGAGGTGCCACATCCCAGGGAAGGGAAGGAAGCTAAGAAGCTGGCGCTGGTGCGTGCAGCCTTCGCCGAGACTTTGGCCGAACAGGTGCGCATGACTCGGGGTCGCTGTGGGTGGCTAGCCCTTCAACCTATGGAACTTTCATTCACAACACCTTGCCGGTGTAACCGGCGCACGGAAGAGGCTTGATGAGGATCAAGCCGCTCCAGGCGACGGCGAAGAGCGCGCCGCGCCTGAGCGCCAAGGCGTTGAACGGCTTGACGGCGGGCAACTTAACCGGTACAGAACCTGCGTACGGAGGATTTGCCATGGAAACGACCTACACTCAAGCTCGCGCCAAGTTTGCCGCTCTTTGCGATCACGCCGCGTCGACGCTCGAAGCCGTCGTGATCCATCGCCGCGGCGCGGAGGATGTAGCTCTGGTGTCCGCGGCCGAATTGCGTAGTCTCGAGCAGGCCCTTCACGAACTTCGCTCTCCACGCAATGCTGCTCGCCTGCTTACGGCTCTCGCGCGTGCGCGCTCACGTAAGACTAAGCCGCAAAGCGTGGCCGCGTTGCGGAAGGAATTTGGACTGGAGAAGGCAAAGTAGCCCGTGACCGCCACGCGTGCATCGGTGTTCGAGGTGGAGTTTCGGGAGGACCTCCGCCACTGGATCGATACGGAACGCCGTGTTGCGCTGCGGCTCATGGACATCGTGGAATCGGTCACGCGCGACCCCTTTCAAGGGATCGGAAAGCCCGAACCCCTCAAGCACTTGGGATCGGGCATCTGGTCGCGCCGCCTCACGCAGGAGCATCGTGTCATTTACCTTGTCGAGAAGGGGGCGATTCATTTTCTCAAGGCACGCTATCACTATTGAACGAAGGGTTGTTGCGCCGTGGGTGTGCCCGCATGCGCCCCTTGTTGCCCCGGCAGTTATAAGGATTGTAAGGCGATTATAGCCCGGCCCCTTACACACAACACGTGGGGAGCACCGTCGGTGATCGGCGGTTCAGTTCAACGGGGCCTGCTTGCCGAAGCCGCGGCGCAGGCAGGCCTTTCCGCCATCCGGCGGCAACCATCACACCGTCTCGCACGACGCCCCGTCGTGCCGGATAACGGAAAAACCCTTGGAAATGCGCCTGGTGGTCGCGCTGCCTTACGAAGGCGACCGCGAGCTTTGGAAGTGGAAGTTCCGGCCTTCGGTAGTCACTTGGTCGTCGGCAATCCCGCTCAAGCGCAGAAGTTAGCGAGACGCAGCATCGACTACGGCTCTCACACCCCGTAGCGCTCGAACGGACCGAAGAACCCGTACTCGTGCAATCCGTAGCCGGCGTGCTCGCCGAGATCGAAGCGCGCGGCCGAGTCGATCAGCCCCCAAAGCCGTCCGGCCTCTTCGATCACGTCGATCTCGACGCCTTGCACCACCAGCGGCCCCTGGTACATGCCGTGGCGCCAATCGATGTCGTAGCCGTAGCCGGTCCCGATGCCGACGTGGCAATCCACCAGCGGCGTCACTTTCACTTCGAGCGGACCGCCGGGGGCTTGCGGAAAGGAAAGCACGGAGCGCTCGACCACGGCGGTGCCGGGACGCAGCACGTGCGCGTGCTCGGGCCGGCCAAGGTCCTCCGGCGGGCGCGCCGGGTCATTCCAGATCCGGACACCTTCCTGCAACTCGCGCGCGCCGTTGTTGCGCTCGTGACACATGTACAGCAGCGAGAAGTCTTTGAACTGCATCGGGGCATAGTTCCACATGCCGTCGAGCGACGGCTCCGCTTGACGGATGCCGGGATGCTCCAGCTCGCCGACCGGGCGCACGCCCCACGAGCGGTCGCGTGTGCCCCACCAGTAGTCGGGCGTGACGGTGAACTTCTCGCCGGCGACGTGCAGCGTGCCGGTCCAGCAGCCGGTCTGGGCGAAGCGCATGGTGTCGAAGAGCACGCGGCCGTGGCGGCGGACGAACATGCGCGGCTCCTGGTACGCCGGAATCGCCCCCTCCCAGCGCAAATCGCACTCGATGCCGTGCTGGTTGGAGTCGATGATGAAGCGAACGGTCTTGAGGCCGGCGATCACCTCGATGCGAAACGGGCCGACGCTGGTGTCGCGGCGATCACCGAGCGCGCGCGAGGCACGCACGACGCGATGCTTGCGGCCGTGCCGCACCAGGGCGAAAGCGTCCTGCACGCCGAGATTGGGGTACTGGCCCATGCCCATGATCATGAAGATCTCGCCGGTGCAGTTGTGCAGGTTGAAGTAGTAGCGGTCGTAGAAATTGCGGTCGCTGGTGGCGACGTGCCGAATCGGCTCGGCAATCTGGTGCAAGGGGTAGTCATCCATTGACGAGAGCATCGCAAGCTCCTTCGAGTTATGTGGCTGAGGAAGATGTCCGCATTGCCGGCGCTCACAGCTCGCGGCCTCGCTTACACTGCCCCGAGCGCCCCCATCACCGTATCAAACTCCCAGTAAGCGCGCAGCGCAACCAGCTGGCCGGCGTCGTTGATGCGGTAGGTGAACACGCCCGGCACGCTGACAGTGATGCCCATCGGTGTCTTGGTCGTGATGGTGCCGACGTTGGCCACTTCGTTGCCGCAGGCGTACGAGCGCTCGATGTCGAACCTCAGCTCGTTGGGTCCGATGTTCATGTCCCAGAAGGCAGCCAAGGCGGCCTTGCCGCGATGGCCCTTACCCTCGGGGTCGAGCGGCGACGGGCCGATCGGATCCTCAATGATCGCGTCGTCGGCGAACAAAGCCAGCCATCTCTCCTTGGCGTTGGGCGGCTTCTTGGTGACCAGTTCCATCGACTGCTGCGAAGCGGCGCGGGCCGGGTGCTCTGTGCTCATCGACAACTCTCCCTCCTACGTGGCCACGCCGCCGGCGATCCGGCCGGGCAAAGTGTGAACAAGCGTTAGCCACGCAATCGCATCCCGCTCCTATACGATGCCGGGCCGCAAAGCCAGCCAAGGCAACCTCCCCTGATTCGGCGCTAAGATCCTCGCGAGCATTCCCCGCCTCGGCGCGAGCGTGCTATGGAAGGAGACGCATGGACCCGGCCCGCCGCCGCGCGACCTACGAGGATCTCATCCAGGTCCCCGATCACCTCGTCGCCGAGATCGTCGATGGCGATCTGTACGCGACGCCACGTCCGGCCTCGCCACATGCTCGCGCAAGCTCGGCGATTGGTCAGGACCTGGCCCCCTTCGATCGCCGGCCCGGAAGCCCCGACGGCCCCGGTGGGTGGTGGATTCTCGACGAGCCTGAGCTGCACTTCGGCACTGACGTGCTGGTTCCCGATCTCGCCGGGTGGCGGCACGAGTGTATGCCGCGCGTGCCCGACGTTGCCTACTTCGAGCTTGCGCCCGATTGGGTGTGCGAAGTCGTGTCGCCCAAGACCGGGCGGCTCGACCGCGTCCGCAAGATGCCGGTCTACGCGCGCGAGCGGGTTGGCCATCTCTGGCTGGTGGATCCATCCGCGCACACGCTGGAGGTGTACCGCCTCGACGATCGGCACTGGGTGGTAGCCAGCACTTACGGCGATGCGGACCGCGCGCCCATCGAGCCGTTCAAGGCGATCGAGCTCGACCTGAGCCGGTGGTGGATCGACACGCCATCCAAGTAGCTCGCCGAGGAACCGCCCCGACGCGTTACCTCGACCACAAAGCCGCAGCTGCAGCCGCCGCTTGAGCCACTCAGTGATCTAGTCGCGCCGGCACCGCAAGCGCTCGGGATCTTCAGCGAGCAGAATCACCTCGTCGACGTACCGCCGATAGAAACGGCACCCCAACCTGCGCTTCACGAATTGGTCCAGCTCGTTGAGGTACACGTTGGCCCAGAACTGACTGGTCAGGTTTCCGATCGGCAGGCCGCAGGCGTTGTCATAGCCGAACAAGGTCTTCTGCGCCGCGATCGAATAGTGCGGCGGCGGGGCACCCGCCGCGGCCCCGCCTTGAAGCGGTAATCGGCGGTCGGATCGTGGCAGAGGATCACCGCGGTGAGCCAGCGGAGATCACGTGCCATCGGCCCTCCGCTTCCAGGTTGCTGACCTGAAACTCGCCCGCTGTCTCAGCGCCATCGCCCCACCCGCATCCCTTCCCGTGTCGCTCCCTCTCCCCGCATCTCTACGACTCCGCTCCCTCTCCCCGCATCGTCGTGCGGGGAGAGGGCTGGGGTGAGGGGTTCTGAAATCGTACGCCGGCTGCACGCTACTGGAGACGAAGAGATCACCACCGAAGTGCACGAAGAGGATTCGCTGAACAAGTGTGATCTTCGTGCTCTTGGCGTCCTTCGTGGTACCGGAAACGCACGAGCCCCTCACCCCGGCCCTCTCCCCGCAAAAAATGCGGGGAGAGGGAGGAACCTTCCCCGTTCGGCCCAGAGCCGATCACAAGCCGCCGCGCACCGCCCGAACCTTGAAGCCATTGTACTTCTGGATGTTGGGTTGGCCGTCGGCGTCCGGCCCGTCGATGGCAGCCGCCGCCGCGTCGAGGCCGGCGATCGCGTCGCTGATCTTATTCGGGTCGGTCGCCGGCGGGGTGAGCGTCGTCATCACGGCGCGCACGGCGGCAAGCCATTCGAGTGCGCGCGGGTACTGGGTCGAGATCGCCGCGCGCGCGGCACAGGTCTGCGACGCGGTGATGCAGTCGAGCCATTCGGCCAGTGAATCGACCGAGCCGTCGCCGCCGAACCAGGCGCACCAGCCGTTGAGGTCTTGCGCCTGCAACGGCTCCGTCACGCCCGCCCCGGGCCCTAGGATGTCGGCAACCGTGTGGGTGTTGTTCCCGCCCGGGACGCACTTGGCGTTGATCGAGTTGGCGAGCTTCTCGCTCAGGCTGTAATAGGCGGCGCGTGAGTCCTCGAGGTAGCGGAATTGCAGAACACAGCTCGACGCCACGGTCGCATTGAGCGGATCGTTGTCCTTGACCACCTTCGAGGCGATCGACTGCAAGCAGGTGCCGGCGGCGTTGACGTAGTTCGTCAGATACGTCTTCGCCGCGGTGCGCACCGTGCTCTGGCAGGTGTTGAGGCTGGTCTCCGGCGGCGGCGGTACCGCGCCCGCGACCCCGCTGCCCAGCAACACCGCGGCGGC